>CAKRVQ010000305.1 GCA_934408795.1 uncultured Eubacteriales bacterium | reverse complement strand
TCGGCTTTTTCGATGTTGAGGAGACCGCTGTAGGCGCCACGATCGTAAAAAAAGAATATGAGCGTATGGTCAAGGAGGAAAAGAGGGATATAATCATAACCTCCTGCTGCCATTCCGTGAACCTTCTGATACAGAAGTACTTCCCTTCGGAACTGAACTTTCTCGCAGATGTACTTTCTCCCATGCAGGCACATTGTAAGGATATAAAAAGACGCTATCCGAACGCCAAGACCGTTTTTGTGGGACCCTGTGTCGCAAAAAAGGATGAGGCGCAGTACTATGAGGGAATAGTGGATGCCGTCCTTACCTATGATGAGCTCACCGCTTGGCTCAAGGCAGAAAATGCCGAACCCGAGCAAGTGTCGGACAGCTGCGAGGAGAGCCGTGCACGCTTCTTCCCGACGACCGGCGGCATACTCAAAACGATGACCGAATTCGATCCCGACTATACCTATATGGCTATCGACGGTACCGATAACTGCATCGCCGCACTCCGCGATATCGAGGACGGTAAGCTCCACCGCTGCTTTATCGAAATGTCTGCCTGTTCGGGCAGCTGCGTCGGCGGACCCGTAATGGAAAAATTTCATCGCTCACCCGTAAAGGATTATGTTGCGGTCGCGGAATTTGCGGGTAAAAAGGACTTTGATGTCAAGCAGCCCGACTCCGTCGAACTCAAAAAGGCTTTTACCGCAATTGAAAGAAAGCTCAGCCGACCCTCGGAGGAGGAAATACGCGACACTCTCCGTCAGATGGGCAAAATGAAGCCGTCGGACGAACTCAACTGCGGTTCCTGCGGCTATAACACCTGCCGTGAAAAGGCAATAGCGGTGTGTCAGGGCAAGGCTGAAATATCAATGTGCCTGCCCTATTTGAAGGACAAAGCGGAAAGCTTTTCCGACAACATCGTGCGCAATACGCCCAACGGACTTATTGTGCTGAATGAAAAACTTGAGGTGCAGCAGATAAACAAAGCAGCTCTGAAAATGCTTAATATCAGGACGGCGTCGGATGTTCTCGGCGATCAGGTCGTGCGGATACTTGATCCGGGCGACTTCCTTGAAGTGCTCTCGACCGGCAGAAATGTGGCGGATAAAAGGGTATACCTTGCCGAATACGAAAAGTACGCAGAAGAGACTATCATCTACGATAAGGAATATAAGCTGCTTGTCTGTATCCTGCGCGATGTCACCGAAGAGGAAACACAACGCGAGAAAAAGGAAAATATCAGCCGTCAGACGGTCGAGATAGCCGATAAGGTGGTCGATAAGCAGATGCGTATAGTGCAGGAGATAGCATCTCTGCTCGGAGAGACCGCCGCCGAGACCAAGATCGCGCTGACTAAGCTCAAGGAGTCGATCGGGGATGAATAATCTTTGCGCCGATATCGGCTGGAAAAGCATAAACCACGAGGGCGAACAACTCTGCGGCGATCATATCGACATTATTGAGCAGAACGAAAACTCAACCGTTATCGTGCTGGCGGACGGACTCGGCAGCGGGGTCAAGG
>CAKRVQ010000304.1 GCA_934408795.1 uncultured Eubacteriales bacterium | reverse complement strand
GATCGGTCTGCACCGCACCGTTTGCTTTTTGAGTGTTTGCTTTTTTGTGTGTTTAATTTTTAGGTGTTTGTTTTTTTAGTTGCTTGCTTTTATATATTATAGCATTTTTATATATTGATTAAAAGACTTTTTTTAACAGGAGGAGTTTCGTGGTATATCTTACCGGTGACCTTCACGGCGACGAATCACGGCTTTATTCAAAGGAATGGTTCAAGCTTAAAAAAGGCGATATTCTGATAATTCTCGGCGACTTCGGTTTTCTTTGGAACGGCGGCAAAAAGGAACGCGACGTTGTGGAATGGCTCGGCAAAAGACCTTACACCGTTTGTTTTCTCGACGGGGCGCATGAAAATTTCAATATGATAAAGAGCTGCCGAATGACGAGGTGGAAAGGCGGTAAGGTTCACCGCATAAGCGGAAATCTTTTTCATCTCTGCCGCGGTCAGATCTTCAATATCGACGGAATAACCCTCTTTACCTTCGGCGGCGGCGAAAGCGAAGATCGCGACGAGCGGATAGAGGATAAGACCTGGTGGCGGGCGGAGCTGCCGTCCCCTTCGGAAATGCGCGAAGGAGCCTTGAATCTCGAAGAGATCGGCGGACGGGTCGACTACATTCTGACGCACGAACCGCCCACCCTTGTTAAGAGCTCAATGGCGCTCAAAAAAGGATATGATCCGCACATAAGCAAGCTTAACGGATACCTTCAGGAGATAGACAACGAGTGCGAGTTCAATCATTGGTACTTCGGCTCCATGCACGAGGACCGACTCATAACCCCCGGGCACACATGCCTGTTTAAGAAGATGATCATGCTCGGCTCCAAAGAGCAGTTATAGTCCGAAAAGTATCGTTTTGACGGCACTGCCCGGGCGGATGCTTTTTCCCCTGCAATATTTTGATCCGCCTCCCGTTTTGTATTTCGGTCGTGTAAGTGAGAACGGAACAGACGACAAAAGAATAATGACAGAAGCAGCAGCCGAGACCTTACGCTCTCGGCTGCTGCCTTTTTTATTCGAATCGAAACTGTGCTGTGCCGTTTATCGGGTCGGCGCAATTCACAAGGCCGCCGACCAGTTACCGATCTCAGGCAAGCGCGGATTCAAGTCTCTTTCTGATCTCACCGATAAATTCGGCAGTATTCACGGCACGCGCGGTATAGCCTTCGCTTACAAGTCCCACGAGGTCCTTTGTCATTATACCGTCGTTGAGGGTCTTTATGCAGGCAGCCTCAAGGGCATCGGCGAAATGAACGAGTTCGTTTATTCCGTCAAGCTCGCCGCGGCGTCTGAGGGCGCCCGACCAGGCGTATATAGTAGCCATGGGATTGGTTGAGGTCTCTTCTCCCTTAAGATATCTGTAGTAGTGGCGGGTCACCGTTCCGTGAGCGGCTTCATACTCATAATTGCCGTCGGGAGACACGAGCACCGATGTCATCATTGCGAGCGAACCGAAAGCGGTAGAGACCATATCGCTCATCACATCGCCGTCATAATTCTTGCAAGCCCAGA
>CAKRVQ010000303.1 GCA_934408795.1 uncultured Eubacteriales bacterium | reverse complement strand
TGTCAATAGTAACGGAGTTGTTGAAATGAAACGAGTGCTTATTACCGCTGCGGCGATCATCGTGCTGGTAATGTCGACCCTTGTCGCGGTGTCAGCTGAAAGGTCGGATACAAGCTCATCGGCAGAAGAACTTCGTGACAATACATACAATGAACAATATGAAGAATCGGGTGCATCCGAGATGACCGAGCTTCTTCCCGAGGAGTACAGAGAGCTTGTTGACGGACTGAAATTCGATCCTTCTTCTCTTGATAATTCTGCCGACTTTTCCGCCGAAAGCGTTTTTTCATTGATAATAGGGATATTCCGAGGTAAACTGTCCGAGCCGTTCACCGTGGGTGCCGCGGCTTTGGGCGTCATCATTATTTCTTCACTGATAAAAAGCGTTGCGTCTCAAAGCTCGCTCGGCGGTATAAATGACGGCATCTCCGCAGCCGTCACTGCTGCAATACTGTTTCTTCCGATATACGGCGTTTTCAAGGCATCGTGTAACGCGGTGAAAGCTGCCGCGGTCTTTATGTGCGGATTTATACCGATCTTTGCGGGAATTCTTGTATCGTCGGGCAAACCGCTGACATCATCCCTGACATCGGTTACTGTTCTTTCAGCCGCCGAGGTGGTTGAACAGGTGTCTGCATTTGTGGTGCTGCCGATGCTTGCGGTGATGCTCGCCATGGGTGCCGCATCGGTGTTTTCGGAGAGGATCCGTCCGGACGGCTGCGTCGCCGCCGTAAAAAAGACGGTCGGCGTTTTGATGACAGTGCTTATGACAGTGTTTTCGGGTGTTACATCGGTACAGTCGCTGATAGGAAGCGCCGCAGATTCTCCGGCACTCAGAACCGTTAAATTCGTTACAGGCAGCGCACCTGTCATCGGAGGCGCGGTAAGCGAGGCGGCGGGACTTGTATCCTCCTGCCTTTCAGCATTAAAGAATTCAGCCGCAGTTTACGCAATAATATGCCTGTGTTCCGTTTTGCTGCCTGTCATTGCAGAGGCACTTGCATGGAGGCTCGTCGCATACCTCCTCGGAGCCTCGTCGGGCTTGTTCGGATGCGACAGAATAACAAGACTGACCGATGCCGTCGGGTATTCCTTCGGTATAATCACATCGGTGGCACTCAATACCTTTGTTATGTTTACACTGTCGCTTACCGTTATGACTATGGTCGGGGGTTGAAAGAATGAATGCAATAAAGGCGGCGGGTGCCGTTATCTGCGGCTTTATGATAGTTTCGGGAGTTATAGGTATGCTGGTTCCTGAGGGCCCCATGGAAAAAAGTATGAGGTTTGTTATTACGGTTGCTTTTATCGCTGCCGTGATAACGGCTTTCTCGGGCATTACCTCAGCATTTCCCGATCTTGTGACGCGGTAGACTTTGTCGGATACCGTTGTATACGATCCGTCCGACAGTATCAACTCACTTTCCGCACGCAACATTGAAAGGGAACTCACCCTTGCAGCCGAAAATATCGGTATAAGAGGAGCGAAAATCAATGTTGATACGGATATTTCCGATGACGGCAGCATAAGAATTATTAGCGTTGAATAT
>CAKRVQ010000302.1 GCA_934408795.1 uncultured Eubacteriales bacterium | reverse complement strand
GGTCTGCTCCTTGCGCTCAATCTGCCTGTTACCATTCCGCTCTGGATGGCGGCGATAGGCGGTATAGCGGCTTCGGTTATAGTAAAGCAGTTTTTCGGCGGTATCGGGCAGAATTTTGCGAATCCCGCGATAACCGCCCGCATTATATTATTGGTATCCTTCCCCGCGGCAATGACGAATTGGGTGAGTCCGTTCGGCTGGCTCAACGGGACCGAAGCGATATCGTCAGCCACGCCGCTGGCATCGGCTCTTTCGGCGGCGCCGGATCCGAATGCCGCATATTCCCTGGCAGATCTGTTTTTCGGAAGAACACCGGGATGCATCGGCGAGACCTCGGCTCTTCTGCTGCTCATCGGAGGAGTTTATCTTCTGCTAAGAAGAGTCATCAGTCCGATCATTCCTCTTTCATACATTTTGACGCTCGGTCTTATCAGCGGTGCTGCCGCAGCGATAAAGGGAGGGGACGCCTCGTTTTTTGTCCTGTTCGGCAACGGTGCATTGATCTCGGTTCTTTCGGGCGGCGTTATGCTCGGCGCTATTTTTATGGCGACCGATTATGTCACTTCGCCGAATAACAATAAAGGAAGACTGATCTTCGGAATAGGGTGCGGCATCCTTACATTTATTATAAGATGCGGATCTCTCCCGGAAGGCGTTTCCTATTCCATACTTCTTATGAACATACTTACGCCGCACATAAATCGTTTGACGGCGTCTAAGCCTTTCGGATGGGAGGCAAAGAAAAATGGATAAAAAGAAAATAATGCAGTCGGTACGTCCTGTCATTTCGCTTCTTGTGATCTGTCTTGTGACCTCTCTTGCCCTTGCGGGCACGAATCTTCTGACGCGTGACAGAATAGCCGAGCTTGACAGGCAGAACGAGATCGACGCCCTTTCTATGCTTATTCCCGACAGTACATATGACAAGACCGACTTCGGCTACATAGCCAGAAAAGGCAGTGACACGGTCGGGCTCATTTTCACGACATCCGCTAAAGGATACGGCGGTGATGTGAAGGTCATGACGGCGATCGATCCCGAAGAAGGGACCGTCATTGCGGTGAGGGTAGTAGATGTTTCGAACGAAACCGTAGGACTCGGTCAGAGAGCAAAGGAAGAGTCGTTTTCGGAGCAGTATAAAGGCAAGAGCGGAGAGATCGGCGTTGTCAAGGGGACTGCTTCCGAGGGAGAGATCACCGCTATAACAGGTGCCACGATAACATCAAGAGCGGTTACCGATGCGGTAAATCAGGCGTTGATACTGTTCGGATCCGTGATGAACGGCGGAGGTGAGGCGAAATGAAAGCAAAGTCTCTTTCTATATTCACGAACGGTCTGGTGAAGGAAAATCCGACACTGCGGCTCGTCCTCGGGACCTGTCCCACGCTTGCGGTAACCACAACGCTTAAAGGCGGCATCGGCATGGGAATCGCAGCAACGATCGTTCTTGTCTGCTCCAATTTCGTTATCTCGCTTTTAAGAAAGGTAATACCTGACAAGGTGCGCATTCCGGCGTACATAACCATTATTGCGGGGTTTGTTTCCGCGGTACAGATGTTGGTGAACGC
>CAKRVQ010000301.1 GCA_934408795.1 uncultured Eubacteriales bacterium | reverse complement strand
GTCCGATGTTATTCCGATATTAGGATAGCCTTCAGATCATATCTTTCATAGAATACAAACCGGCAGGCATCGTTGTAATGTACTTTGCCGCCCTCAGCGCACCGACTGCAAATATCTTGCGTGAATAAGCTGTGTGGGTAAGTGTTATGACTTCATCGTTACCGGCAAAAATGATCTCATGCTCGCCGACTATCGTCCCGCCCCTCACGGAGCTTATACCGATCTCATTGTGAGGGCGCTTTTCTCTGCGCGAATGACGGTCGTACTCATAACTGAACTTGTCGCCGCGCGCTTCATTTATCGCATCGGCAAGCTTTAATGCGGTTCCGCTCGGTGCATCGACCTTTCGGTTGTGGTGCTTTTCGACTATCTCGATGTCAAAATCGTCACCCAAGGCGGCTGCAGCCTTCGCTGCAAGCTCGGTAAGAAGAGATACCCCCATAGACATGTTATATGAGAAAAATACGGGCACTGAATGTGAAGCGGTCTCGATCTTTTTCATATCATCTTCATTGTAGCCGGTCGTGCACAAGACCACGGGTATGCCGCCGCTCACTGAGAATTCAAGCAGATCGTCAAGTGCATCGGGAGAAGAGAAATCAATAATGACATCACATTTGACAACAACATCGGAGAAGGCGGAAAAGACCGGAAAACCGGCTTCGGAATCACCGTATTTGTCAACACTTGCAACGGCTGCAATATCATCCCTTTCGGATATGATTCCCGCGACCGCTTTTCCCATTTTACCGTTAGCGCCGCTTATAAGAACGCCGAGCATATTTTTCTCATTCCTTTACTTAAGTAATCCGAGAGAGACCATTTCCTTTTTGATGAGTTCTCTTGTCTTTTCGTCTGTCGGCACAAGCGGGAGCCGCAGAGGACCGACATTCATCCCGAGCATATTCATCGCTTCTTTGACGGGGATCGGGTTGACATCCGCAAAAAGCGAATTTATAACCGGCATGTACTCTTCCTGCATAGACCTGCACTTTTCGGAGTTGCCGTCAAAATATGCAGCGCACATTTCGTGTACCGCGGCGGGGAGTATATTGGAAAGAACCGATATTACACCTATTCCGCCCAGCTCCAATACATCGTATATGTCAGTGTCGTTGCCCGAGTAAATGTCAAGCTCGTCGCCGCATAACTCTTTCGTGATGCGGATCGATTCCATGTTTCCGTTAGCCTCCTTGACAGCACATATATTCGGATGTTTTGACAGTTCAAAATAGGTCTCGGGCTTTATATTGAGCCCTGTCCTTGACGGAACATTGTAAAGAATCATCGGCAGATCGACCCTGTCGGCTATATAATTGTAATGACGGATGACCCCGTTTTGCGATGTCTTATTGTAAAAAGGCGTAACCATAAGCAGAGCGTCCGCACCGCAGTCCTTTGCAAGATTGGCAAGAGTCACCGAACGGGCAGTGTCATTGCTTCCGGCTCCTACAATAACCGGAACTCTTCCTCCCGCAGCCTTGACCGCCGACGCAACAACAAGATCCCTTTCATGGTATCCTATCGTCGGGGACTCACCGGTGGTGCCGAGGATGATCAAAGCATCGAT
>CAKRVQ010000300.1 GCA_934408795.1 uncultured Eubacteriales bacterium | reverse complement strand
AACACTCTCATCATGACCCCCGATATGCTCATAAAGCTGCTTTCCCTCGACGAATTCAAGAATCCGCTTGCCGGAATCAACTTCCAGGGCACAGGCAATGTCGGCAATCCTCTCGGAGCAAAGATCGTGAAGTCTTCGTCTGCCGTTGCCGACAGCATCATCGCTCTTGATAAGAAGTGCGCTCTCGAAATGGTCGTTGCCTCCGATGTCACGGTTGATTACGACCGTCTCATTGATCGTCAGCTTGAGCGCGCCGCAATAACCTCCACCGCGGGATTTGCAAAAATATTCACCGGTGCTTCCAAGATCCTCAGCATTTAACAGAGCGGAGGTCTCCATTTATGAACGGTTGTATAGACATAAACGGAGTGCTTGAAGTGTACCGTTCGCTTTCGGGCGAGAGCGAGCTTGACGGAAGGGCGGCAGTTCTCTGCCGCTCTGCCGCGGACACCCTTACCCGTCAAATGAAAAGCGACTGCGAGTGTATGCGGGAAATGCCGCGTCTTTGCTATGCGGCGGGATGCCTTGCTTATTATCGGGGCGTTCTTGCGGAATCCGCAGGCGGTGTCGACAGCTTTAAGGCAGGCGATCTGACGGTAAGGTGCGGAGAAGAAACGGTTGAAGCCGCGCGCAAGCTCTATATCGAAGCCTTTGCTTCGATAAGCGATCTGCTCTTCAACCGCAATTTTGCTTTCAGGAGGGCACAGGAGTGAATTCCGTTGAAAAAATAGCAAAGTCTTTACGGCGTCACGGCAGGGATGTGACCGTAGATATGGTCTCATACAAAAAGAAGTGCCGCGCCGTGGTGGCTCCCCTAAGGTACAAAAACAAAATGTATCTGGAGGCAAATGTCACCATGCTCGGAATGAGGGACACGAGCCGTACACTGTACATCGGCCCTCCCGATATTGATTTCACCGAGAATTGGACAAGCGTCACGGTAGACGACGGGACATTCAAATACTCGGTCGCGCGCGCCGATATGATCTATTGCGGCAACAAGCCCGCGTTCATATGGGCGGTCCTCTTTGACCGGGAAAACTCGGTAAAATCATAAAAGCAAAGGACGGTAAAAAGCAATGGCAACAGTTTCCGATGCCCTTGAAACGATCACTTCCTTAATCAGATCCGCCTTATCGGAGGCAAAGGTATGCTATGAGTTTCCCGGAGGCGGTGCGCGGGCTCCCGTATATCGCACAATGGTCGCCACGGGAGTAAAAAAGGCTGCGGCTGCCTATGAAAAGCAGAGTGACGGCAGCATGAAGCTTCACAGATCGGTCACGGTCGAAGCCATGATATGCGCTCCGAAGGCTGCTGCGGGCGACGGCGTGGTATATCTTCTCGACAAGATACTGACGGCGGTAATGGAAGCCGACGGAAAAACGCTCACGCTTGAGGGATTTTCCTCCTCGCCGATATCATACAGTACAACTGTAGGAGCGTTGATCCTGCCCGTTTACATCACGGTAAAAATATAACACTTCCGATTTTCTCCGCATACGGATCGCGAAAACCGAGATCGGATGATCGGAGGAAAAGGGTCGCCGCCCGTCGGTGCGCAAAGAGTGCACCGG
>CAKRVQ010000299.1 GCA_934408795.1 uncultured Eubacteriales bacterium | reverse complement strand
CGTTCACAAAGGCGGTCGTATGATAGTCGCAGGCTTCAAAATGAAGTATGACCCGCTTGTCCTTCCATTCCGTGGGGATCGAAAACTTTCTCTTATACCATACCGCGTTCATAAAATCCTTATTTGCCACACCCGAAAGCTCGCTTTCGGGGCAGAAAGGAACCAGTATTTTTCCGGAAAGAGAATCAGAGGCAGCGAGACCTCTTTCCTCGCCGCTGTCCCCGTTATCGATCTCAAACATCCACTCTCCGTTCAGATTGAGCCAATCTGCGCGTTCAAAATCGGGACGGGGATGTTCGGGTCTCGGTACGGTGTACGATATTTTATCTGCGTTCATTATGCGCTCCGCCTTTCTTATGATGAGCCTGATATTACCTTTACGATAGCTTTGCTATGTCGTTGCTCAAACTATAATTATTGCCTTTTTCTATATAATTATAGTCATAAGATTCCTTTATTCAATGATATTTTCTATAAATATATTGCGCTTTTTTATACAAATGTGTATAATAATCCGTAACACCGTCGGTAATGCCGTCGGCAGCACCGATATCAGTAGGCGGCGATTCGTCGCTTTTTTGCGTGCGTGGGCAATGACGGTTTATAACCGACCGAAACGGAGTGAGACATACTGTATGATAGATGTCCTTTATGCAAAAAGAGACGGCAGAGAGTGCAAGGGTTTTGAGATCAACCGTCCGTTCGGATGCGAAAACTACACATTTGTCAGATTTTTATGCGAAGTCGAGATACTTACCGCCGACGGGTGGCGGACCGTGGGTGCGGGTAGCTTTATCGTGTACTCTCCTTATCATCCCCAGCGCTGGATCTGCCGCAAAAGCGAGCTGCGTCACGACTGGCTCCACGCCGCGGGCGGCGATGTTGCAAATGTTTTAAGAGAATACCGCATCGAAACAAATCGGGTCTACGGTAACATAAGGGGACACGGTATCGGAGACGCCTTCGGCGAATTGGAAAACGAATGCCGTCTGCGCGGCAAGTGGTCGGATAAGCTTTGCTCGGTAAAAGCGGAGGAGCTTATCATTCGTCTTGCCCGCGCCGCGGCAGAGACGGACAGTGTACGCTTCGACCCGGAGATAGTCAGAATAGTCACCGAAGCGCGTGCAAAAATGCTTTCGGACATAAGCGGTTCAACAAAAGTATCAAGGGCAGCGCAGTCTCTTGCAATAAGTCCCGCTTACTTTTACAGGGTATACCGAGAGCTTTTCGGAGCGTCACCCAAAGCAGAGCTGACGGCGGCAAGGATCCGTGCGGCAAAGGGTGAATTGTTAAGCGGAAAAAGCGTGCGCGAAACAGCGATGAGTGTCGGCTACGCAAGCGAATACCAATTTATAAGGCAGTTTAAAGCCGTGACGGGAATGACGCCGGGTGAATTTCGCGGCGGGAGAGGGTAAGCTGATGAGAATGATCCGAAGGCGGCAGGCGCGTCGGCAGACAGTCGGAAAGCGGGCAAAAGCGATCGGCAGGAGGCGGAGCCGCTGCGACCGCTTCGCGGTCGCCGAAAACGGCAGGCGCAGGGCAGGTGTCCGCCTCTGTCGGCACCTCGCATTTTGAATCGGTGAACGGGAC
>CAKRVQ010000298.1 GCA_934408795.1 uncultured Eubacteriales bacterium | reverse complement strand
GTGTTTCAAGAGATATGCAGACACGAGATGTTAGGAGATTTTTCAGCGGATAAATATTTGAATTTAGAAAACTTACAAAAATCATCTTGACAAACTCGTTCCCGAGGGCACGGGCAGGCTGATGATAAGGTATGCCGTGCCTTGTATCATCTCACTTTTGGCAGGAGCTCTTTATAATATCGCGGACCGGATATTCATCGCTGACGCGGACCATCTCGGCTCTTACGGCAACGCCGCCAACACCGTCGTTTTTCCGCTGACGGTCATCGCTCTCGGGATCGCCGTCATGATAGGGGACGGCTGCTGCGCGTTTGTCAGTATTTCCCTCGGGAAGAAAAGAGCCGATGACGCCTCAAAAAGCGTCGGCAATTCGATCCTTATTTGCATAGTGTCGAGTATTGTCTTAACGGTCGCGTATCTTATCTTTTCCGAGCCTGTATTGACGGCGTTCGGCGGCAGGGTGAATGCGGAGACATTCCGACTGTCAAAGGAATACTTTTTTTGGATCTCGGCGGGATTGCCGTTCTATATGTTCGGTCAGGCGATGAATCCCGTGATCCGCGCAGACGGCAGTCCGAAATACGCCATGGCTGCGACCCTTGTCGGAGCAGCGATAAACACGGTGCTTGATCCTGTCTTCATATACATATTCAAATGGGGGATGGCGGGCGCAGCGATCGCAACCGTTGCGGGACAGATCGTAACGGCAATTTTGTCTGTCGTTTACCTTTTCCGCGCCCGAATAGTAAGACCCGCAAAGTCAGACTTTTGCCCGAACGGCAGGATAGCGGGCAAAACACTGTCACTCGGTCTTTGCAGCTTCCTTGCGCAGATATCGCTTGTCGCGGCCATGGCGACCATCAACAATATGGTTCTGAAATACGGCTCGGCGGACCCGATCTTCGGACTTCCCGAGTATTCGCAGATACCCATGGCGGTCATCGGGATCGTTATGAAGTTTTTCCAGATAGTCATTTCGGTCGTGATCGGCGTGGCGGCAGGGTGTATACCGATAGTTGGCTTCAATATGGGCGCGGGATTGCGCTCAAGAGTCAGAGAACTGCTTACAAGACTGATAATCGTTGAGGCTGCGGTGGGGTTTACATCGCTTATTATCGCCGAAGTTTTTCCCGAAGCGCTCATCGGTGTGTTCGGTGCCGCGAACGAGAGTAAATACTATACCGACTTTGCGGTGAACTCGTTCAGGGTCTACCTTTGTATGATAGTGCTTGCTTGTGTAAATAAGGCGGTCTTTATTTTCCTGCAGGCCATGGGACGGGCTGCAGAATCCACCGCGCTTTCAATGCTCAGGGAAATTGTTTTCGGAGTCGGCTTCGCATTGCTTCTCCCGTTGTTTTTCGGTCTTGACGGCGTACTGTATTCAATGCCGGTGTCCGACATATTTACCGCCCTCATTTCCGCCGTCGTTATAATTCGGACATATCGGCGCCTTAACAGGGTGGATGATCGATAGCGGCGCTTGTGACGGGCAGTGTACCCGCATAAAACGAAAGAAATATTGCAGCAGCCCCGTCGGCGCGAAAGCGCCGACGGGGCTGCACTTATGTTAAGTTGACAAACGGCAGAGTCTTTTTTCGG
>CAKRVQ010000297.1 GCA_934408795.1 uncultured Eubacteriales bacterium | reverse complement strand
GGTTCTGCTTCAGGGCGCTTAAAAAGTATACGGGCGTCCGTCCGTGCTTCGTTGCCGCAGAGGGTGTGTTTACTTTTCTCGTGTTCCTGTCGGTCGTATTTGTCAAGCAGCATATGTTTCTCGACATTATCGGCGGCATTGCCGTGGCGGAGATCGGACTTTTTATTTCCGAAAGGTTCCGCTTTTACCGACTTGTATATAAGTCGGAGCCGCCGTTTCTCAAAGACCGCGATTAGTGTGTTTTAATTACGCGGCGGCATTTATCAAGAGCTTTTTTGTTCTCAGATCAGAGGTGCTTTGTGGATAATTCAAACAACCTGACACCTACGCCGGAAAACGGCGGAAAAAAAGGTACTTCGGCAAAGAGCAGAGTCCTGTGGACCCTGTTATTCGTTGTTATTGCCGCTCTCAGCGTCTGGATGGTCACATCTCAGAGTCAAACCTTTTCCATAGATGAATTTAAGGCGTTTTTGGCGAGCGCCTCTGTTTCATATATTATTGCGGCGATCGTCTGTATGTTGGGATTTATAGTATTTGAAGCCGCTGCGCTGAAATGTTTGGACGGTGCTTTCGGATACCGCCATTCACTCGGCAAAGGCATTGTATATTCCGCTACAGATATCTACTTTTCGGCAATAACCCCTTCGGCAACGGGCGGTCAGCCTGTCTGCGGTATGTTTATGATGAGGGACGGAATACCCGGTGCAGTCACTACCGCTTCCCTGCTCATCAACCTCGCAATGTATTCTTTTTCGATTCTGCTGATAGGGATATTCAGTATAACATTTCACTTTAATGTGTTTTCCGACTACTTCGGCACAGTATCAAAGCTTCTTATAGTATTCGGATTACTGATCCAGGTGATACTGACCCTGTTTATCGTTTTACTGATATTCAGAGAAAAGTTGTTACACCGTATTTGTAGCCGTGTTCTTGGTTTTCTCGGAAAGATCCGCCTTATAAGAAAACCTGAGAAAAAGTTGAAAAAGCTCGACCGCAGTATGGCGGAATACCGCGCCTGTATTGAAATGATCAAAAAGAGCGGAGCGCGGGGTCCGTTGATAAGGGCTTTTATCTTTAATCTGCTTCAAAGAATATCGCAGGTATCCGTCACGATGTTCACCTTTCTTGCGGCAAGCGGAAGTCCTTCTCTTGCCGATGAGGTGTGGTCGATGCAGAATTTTGTTGTCATAGGCTCCTACTGTGCCCCCATACCCGGTGCAATGGGTGTGGCGGATTGGCTTCTGCTTGACGGATTCGGTGAGATCATGTCGGCAGCGGCGGCAACTAATCTTGAAATACTGAGCCGTGCCGCCTCATTTTATTTATGTACCATGCTTTGCGGAATCATAGTACTGGTCAAGTTTTTATTAAGAGGGACAAGGAGAAGGGTAAAATGATAGGAGTATATGATTATACGGTCATTCTGACCTATATGTCGGTTCTCTCGGCGGGTGCCGGAATAATCGTATCGCTTTCGGGAACGGGTCATCCCTACATAGGTGTGTTGTTCCTGCTTGTGTGCGGTCTTTGCGATGCCTTTGACGGCTGCGGGGTTCAAGGACGTGAAGGTGGTCGCGCGCTTCCCGATCGATGGCACCGAC
>CAKRVQ010000296.1 GCA_934408795.1 uncultured Eubacteriales bacterium | reverse complement strand
CGGAAATAGTGTTCCGAATATTTCCGTCCGTCATCTTATGTTTTCATTATACCCACTCTCGGTCGGTTTACAATAAACAGAAAAAGCCCCGTGATAAAAGTCTTATCACGGGACACCGAATTGTAAAAAAATTTATCAATTTCGCCGAAATGATAAAATCAAAGACTGAATCTTGACAGAGCCTCGGTCATAGAGCCCTTGATCAGCTTTGCAAGTCTGTCCACTATCGGCTGCGGATCCGCTCTCATATCATCCTTGATCCAATCAAGCATCAATCCGATAAATATATAGGAGTATATCTGTGCGATGAACTGCTTGTCCTCGTCTCTGACAGTCATATCGCCGACCTCTTCGTCAATAACACCCAGCAAGAGTCTGTCCACAAGCGGCTGAAGATATTTTTCGACCTGCTCACGGTGTACGCATCGGTAAACATTCAGAATAAACGGCTTGTTTTCCTGAACGGCTTCAAAGATCTGCAACAACCCCTGCTGCCATGTTTCGTGTGTCTTTTTCGCATCAAGCGCGCGTTTAGCGTCTTCAAGGCAAGACCATTCGACAAGATCGTAAATGTCCTTAAAATGATAATAGAATGTCATACGGTTAATGCCGCAATCGTCCGCTATATCGCCCACCGTTATCTTTGTAAGCGGCTTTTTAAGCAGCAAATTCTTCAGCGACTGTTCCAAAGCTCTCTTTGTCACCTGTGACATAACGCTTCACTCCTTCGGTCAGATGATACGCCCGCTCTGTCATATACAATATGGTTTCCCGTTTGCCGCCGACCCGCTGCCGTGCCGACGCACCGTGAGATCATTTTAACAGAAAAAGCGCATTTTTTCAAGCCTGTGCCTTTCTGCCGCGACATTTTTCCGTGCCCGTATCCCCTGACTTTTTCCGCCATTTAAGCAGGAATGCCGAGTTCATTGTCACAAGCACGGAGCCTGCATTATGCACCAGTGCGCCGATAACGGGATCAAGTGTACCGATGATCGCCAATGCAACCGCAACAAAGTTCAGTACCATTGAAAATGTCATATTTACTTTGATCGCAGTCATCATCCGCTTGGAAAGTGCCGCCAGATGCGGTAATTCCTTCACATCGTCGTTGACCAGGGCTATGTCCGCCGCGTCTACCGCAATGTCGCTGCCGACACCGCCCATAGCGATACCGACATCCGCCTTTTTGAGCGCGGGAGCGTCATTAACACCGTCCCCGATCATACACACCGGCATATTCCTGTTCTGACACTCGCCGATGTATCTGAGTTTGTCTTCGGGCAGACAGTTTGCCCGAACTTCCCGTATATGCAGCTTGTCGGCAACGGCTTCGGCGGCATTTTCGTGATCGCCCGTCAGCAGAACAGGCATAATCCCGAGATTCGACAAAGCGTCAACGGTCGCCGCGCTTTCCTCTCTCGGCGTGTCGGACAGTGCTATAAACCCGATAAACACGCCGTCGGACGCCACATATGTAACAGTGCAGCCCTTTTTCGTATACTCTTCGGCATTAAATAACAAATCGGTCCCGACGCCGTGCTCCCGCAGCAGCTCCGGGTTTCCCGCAAGAATTGTTTTGCCCTCCGTATCGGCGGAAACCCCGCGC
>CAKRVQ010000295.1 GCA_934408795.1 uncultured Eubacteriales bacterium | reverse complement strand
AGTGAAAACATAACAGTATACGATTCATATATTTCGTGTGAATATCTCGGGTGGAATTCAAAAAACCTTCGTCTTGTGAATTGCACGATAGAGAGTCTTCAGGGTCTTTGCTATATTGACGGGCTGATAGTGGAAAACTGCCGCTTTATAAACACTACGCTCGCTTTTGAGTATTCGGATGTAAAGGCGAAGATAACGGGAGCGATAGACAGTATACTCAATCCCCTAAAAGGGACGATCGAAGCCGACGAAATAGGCGAACTTATAATTGACAGCGGCAAGGTCGACCCGCTGCAGACAAAGATATTGTGCGGCAGCATAAACAAGCGTTCCGACGCCTGGCCGCCGAAAAAGGAGGAGAATGAATGAGCAGTGAGTTTGACGCAGTGATCGACAGAAGAAACACCGATTCACTCAAATGGGATGTTGCCGACGGCGAACTGCCCATGTGGGTCGCGGATATGGATTTTCCCACCGCACCCGCGGTAAGGAAAGCCATAGCGAAGCGTGCCGAAAAGGGCGTATTCGGTTATTCCGTCATTCCCGAAAGGTGGTATGAAGCCTACACCTCCTGGTGGAAGCGCCGCCACGGTCTTGATTCCGAACGCGACTGGTTCATTTTCTGCACGGGCGTTATTCCCGCAATATCATCTGCGGTTCGAAAGCTTACCACGCCCGCCGAAAATGTTGTTGTGTTGACCCCGGTGTACAATATATTTTTCAACTCGGTGCTTAATAACGGACGGGTGGTAAAGGAATGCCCTCTTCGCTATGAAGACGGCGGCTATGAGATCGACTTTTTTGATCTTGAGTCCGCCCTTTCCGACCCGCAGACAACGATGATGATACTTTGCAACCCTCATAATCCTATCGGAAAGATATGGTCAAAGGAGGAGCTTTGCCGCATCGGTGAAATGTGCCGAAAATACAGTGTCACCGTGATATCCGACGAAATACACTGCGACCTTACCGATCCCGGTAAGGACTACACTCCCTTTGCATCGGCATCCGACACATGCCGCTCGGTAAGTATCACCTGCCTTGCGCCGACAAAAGCGTTTAATATTGCCGGTATACAGACCGCTGCGGTCATGGTGCCCGACCCTGTTATAAGGCACAAGGTGTGGCGCGGTCTCAACACCGATGAAGTCGCGGAGCCTAACTCCTTTGCGGTCGACGCAGCCGTAGCCGCATTTTTTGGCGGCGCCGAATGGCTTGATTCTCTGCGCGCTTACATTGCCGAAAATAAGCGGACCGCACGGGAATTTATCGAAAACAACATCCCGTCTCTGACACTGACACCTTCGGACGCGACATATCTGTTGTGGCTTCACTATGCCCATGCCGATAAAAACGCAAGTGCCGTTGCCGAGCATATCAGAAGCGAGACCGGCTTATTCCTTTCCTCGGGCGAACAATACAGAGGGAACGGAGCCGACTTTTTCAGACTGAATGTCGCCTGCCCGCGTTCGGTGCTCCTTGACGGACTTGAACGCCTTAAAAGAGGTCTTGAATCCTTCGAAAAAGCAGACAAAGCGTAATGTCAGCCCCTATCTGATTTTGGGACCGCTCTTTTTTCCTTTGTCGACCGACGATACCTACCGCCCGTGACCCAACAAAAACGCCGACCGCTTTAAGAG
>CAKRVQ010000294.1 GCA_934408795.1 uncultured Eubacteriales bacterium | reverse complement strand
CTCCTGCCCGATGGGCGGCTCGTGCCATCAAGCTAAAAAATGATCGACTTGCGATTCGGCACCCTGCGGGTATTTCCCGCAGGGTGCATTTTTTGCTCTGGGCGCTTTTGACCTCTGCCATTATATGTGCCGTCTATACCATCGGTCGAGGGCGGCAAAATTGCTTTCCGCTTACTCTCCGCCGCCCACCGCCGCGCACTTTCGCGCGCGCCGACGGGCGGCTTGTCCCTGCTAACCCCGTAATTTTTATCTCTGACACAGTTTCATTGCGCCCGTGCGCCTTCGGCGCGCGGGCGCATACGCGGCGCACCTTGCGCGCCGCCTATTGCCCGTTCGATTCAGCTTTTCTCTGCCCACTCTCCGCCCACCGCCGCGCACTTTCGCGCGCGCCGACGGGCGGCTCAATTTCTCCCTCCCGTTCCTGCTCTCCTGCCGCCTTCCCCTCACCGTGTGCCCGCCCCGACGATCACTCTTTGTTTATCCTCTCAAAAAACCTCATTCCCTCGTTGTCGGTAATAAATACCGACGGCTCATATGCGGGATCAAGATGAACCATAAGCCTTGTAAGATTACCCTCGGACAGCGAAAGGCATCCCGCCGTGGGACCGTCCCCGCAGTGCAGAAATATGGCACTGCCGGAGTCGTCCTGCCTGCTATGATCGGTGTTATATTCAATAACGCAGCCGAGTCGGTAGGAATCGCCGAATTCCGTAAGCCGCTCGCATAGATCATTCGACCAGTCGCGCTCGACGGTATCTTCCTCCTGCCAACTGTTGTAGAACCGTGAGCCGTAATCACATACCCAAACAGAGTGCTCCCCCGCACGCCTGAAGGGAAGGGAAAGCCCTTCGGGCGGCGGGACCGTTCCGAAGGCAAAACCGAGCTTGAAAAGTCCCAGTGGCGTGGTGAGGGTGCCGCTCCTCCTTTTGTATACGGCACCGTTCCTGCCGCAGTTACCGTAAAGACCGCCGAAAGACGGCACGGGAAGATATTTATCAAAGCGGCTCCGCCTTTCAAAAAGCGTGTAACGGCAATCACTGCCGCAGGTCTCTGCAATGATCAGCTGCAGACAATGTGAAAAAAGCGGACCGCATACGGCTGAGTCGGTTTTACCCGCCCCGATGCCGATATGATCTGTATGGGCAAAAGCGCGTCCGTAAAGCGGGCAGACGGGTATATCTTTGTAACGGATCGGTTTCTTCATAATTATCTCTCCTTTTTTTCCCCCCGTTTGGGCGGAGTTAGTCAGTGCACCGTTTTGCCGACAGAATGCTTTTTTTGTGCCGAGCCGACCTGAATATAAATTCTCGGCGGCAATATTTACCTCGGGCACTGCTGCAGTCAGAGCGACGTTACGGTAAATAATGTATATGATGCTCATCTATCGTAAATCGCAAAATTGCATTCGAGTCCTGCCGCGGATGTTGTTTTGCGCTGCGAGACACAGCAAAAACGCGGCAAAGAGCAGGAGTATAAACAATGTATGAAAATGTAAATAAATGTCAACTTGAAGAATAAAGGGGCTCTTTATGCAATTTTACTATTGAAATTTTCTGTTTTTGTGATATAATTTATCAATAATATTGTATCTTGGCGAAGCATAATTATTTTTATATCGACGCTTGACGAATCTTGTCGGATAATCTGTCCGATGCAAGCCGTTATGTACGGAGGTGCTT
>CAKRVQ010000293.1 GCA_934408795.1 uncultured Eubacteriales bacterium | reverse complement strand
GCCGAGATTTTTTCCAACGATACCTTTCTGCATTGTTTATCCTCCTTAATGGTTATTGGTTGGCGTATTGCCAACTTGACCTGCCGACGAGCCGATATTTACAGTTTAATGTCGATATCGACACCGGCGGGGAGCTCAAGACCCATCAGAGCCTCAACAGTCTTGTTTGAGGGTCTGAGTACGTCGATAAGCCTTTTGTGGGTTCTGGATTCGAACTGCTCACGGCTGTCTTTATACTTGTGAACAGCGCGAAGAATGGTGACTACTTCTTTTTCCGTCGGAAGCGGGACGGGACCCGATACGCGTGCGCCTGTGCGCTTAGCGGTATCAACGATCTTTTCCGCTGCCTGATCCACGAGAGCGTGGTCGTAGCCCTTTACTCTGATTCTGATTTTTTCCTTAACTGCCATTTTTGACGCCTCCTTATTCGGTTGGGCGGGCTCACCGCCGATCGTTTTTACACCGTGCCTCGTGTTTCACATAAGGCCAACATAAAACCGGACTGACTGAGCGTGAGATTCAGGCAGATCCGGGTACGATCTCGGTGAAAGCGAACGCAGCATGGCTTATCTGCGCCGTTTCTGACATATTTCTGTCGCCCGGTTTAAAATCGGACATACTCCGCGGAAATTTCCCGACACTCGGTCGGCCACCTCCCGCATCATCGCATATCTGCACTCGCGTGCCAAATTATAATAACACATTGTCCGCAATAATGCAAGTCTTTTTTTAGGGTTTTTGACATTTTTTTCATAGGACATTCAGGACCCTATCCGACCCGTCCGTATTGCCGTCATTTTCCGCGTCAATTTTGCTTTTCCACTATCCTGTATTCATTGCGGAATCGGAACATGGCGCAACTTCTTACGCCGTTTGCAAGATCGGCGTATTCGTCCTGATCAAACATATCAAGTACAGTGCAGAAGTACTCGCCGGTATTCTCATCCTCTATATAGTTCTCGCAGTCTTCGCAGCGGCAGCCCGTCTGCCTGTTTCCTGCATTCATCGAATTCTTCCTCCTTGTTTGTCGGATGCCTTTATCGCGGCACGCCCTTTCGGATAAGTTACGCCCGACGGCGCCGTCCGCGCTTCGCGCGGCAAACGGAAATGAATGACACCTTCGCATCCCGTAAAAACGATCTGTCGGAAAATACTGTCGATACCGCAGGATCTGTTTTCCGTTTGAGCGACCCCGTTCCGGGGTCGCACGGCGCCGCCGGGCGTAACTCATTCGAAAGGTGCACAAAATACATGCTCGCTCACCGCCTCGGGGACAAGAAGCGTCCCCTGCCTCGGCGATCCACTCAAAGCACGAAAATGCCCTGCCACGGTGCAGAAAAAAAATCCCGCCGTCTTTCCCCGGCGGGATATCTTTTTTTAATTGCTGAGATAATACTTCACAAGAGTCTGTAAAAGAGTGTCACGATCCACTCTCCTTATAAGACTCCTCGCATTATTGTGTGTCGTGATATAAGTGGGATCCTCCGAAAGAATATATCCCACGATCTGGTTTATGGGGTTGTACCCTTTCTCTTTCAGCGCATTATACACCGTAACGACTATATACCTTATTTCCTGTTCCCTGTCATCGCCTATTGAAAATTGCATTGTCTTGTCGTCGTTCATGTTCCGTAACACCCCCGTTTTTTTGTTCTTACTGTATTATACTACATCTCCCGATCAAATATCA
>CAKRVQ010000292.1 GCA_934408795.1 uncultured Eubacteriales bacterium | reverse complement strand
CCAATCGCTTTGATATATAGTTAAGTCGCTGGCGGTTGATATACTCTCTGATATTGGTTCTTGTATATTGATGAAATACGCGGGAAAGGTGTTCCTGCCTGTACCCGAGGGCGGAGGAGATGGAACCGAGGGTTATATGATCCGTGAAATTACTGTTTATATACTGCATGAGTTTGACGATAAGCGCCTCATCGCCGCGGTATTCAAATTCCGAATATTCGGCGGATTTTGCTATGAGCGACAGGATTGTCTGAGAAAAGGCAAAATTCACAAAGCTGTTTTCGATGTCGGGCAAAAAGTCATTGATAAGGGTGGCAAAGCGGTCTGCAAGAGCCTTATCGTACAGGCAGTTATCCTTTATCCTTTTATTATCGGTAAATTCTCTGTACTGTTTCATTTGAGACGGAGGGATAATGATAACATAGTCTTCGCCGCTGCCGTGTTCGATAAGCTCAAATCCGTGCACATCGTAACTGTCGCAAAAAACGACATACGACCCCGTCGCGACAAACGACTTGTCGTTCAGCATGATTCGGTATTTACTGCCGCCCGATATCAACAATTCCGCATTGGCGTGGAAGTGGGGATAAAACGAATGATCCTGGCGAAGGTTGATATAAAGGCGACTGTCTTCTTCTCTCATTCTCTCGTATATAGCTCTCATAAGCACATAATATCAATAAATGAGAATAATATCAAGAGGTTTTGTTGTTTTTTTGAAAATGTTTGTATGCTACAATTAAGATATGAGCACAGACCCTATTTATTCTGCCGCCTAAGGAGGAAAATATAAATGGACTACAGTATAAACGATCTGACTCTTGAAGAAAAACTCAGGCTTCTTTGCGGTGCCGACACCTGGCGTCTTTACAACGCAAACGGTAAGCTGCCGCAGATGTTTTTTTCCGACGGTCCCAACGGTCTGCGTATGGTAAAGGACGGGGAGACCCAAAAAGCCACCGCAATGCCCGCTCTTGAAGCGGTCGCACGCACATGGGATCCCGAGCTTGCCCGTCTTGACGGCAGCACAATAGCCGATGACTGTATTGAAAAGGGCGCCGATGTGCTGCTTGCCCCCGGTGTCAACATCAAGAGAACACCTCTTTGCGGAAGAAACTTTGAGTACTTTTCAGAGGATCCGCTTATTGCGGGCGAAATGGGTAAAACCTTTATAGAGGGCGTTCAGGAGAAGGGAATAGGAACGAGTCTTAAACACTTCTGCGCCAACAATTCCGAATATGACCGTCTTTACCAGTCAAGCGACCTTGATGAAAGGACAATGCGCGATATATATTTTCCCGCCTTCAAAAAGGCTCTTGAGGCAAAGCCGTGGACTGTTATGTGCAGCTACAACCCCGTAAACGGTGTATACGCCTCCGAAAACAGATGGCTGCTTAACGATGTACTGAGAGAAGAATTCGGTTTTGACGGAACGATACTCTCCGACTGGGATGCGGTGGTGAACAGTGCGAAAACTGCCAAAGCCACGCTTGATATCAGAATGCCGTATGACGACAGGGCGTTCGGTGAGCTCAAAGAGGCTTACGATAACGGTTATCTTACCGAAGATGAAATAAACGAAAGGGTCGGAAAAGTCCTTGAGCTTATAGCCCGTAATGAGGATGCCAAGGCAATAAGAAAGGTCGAGCTTACAAAAGAGCAGCGGCATAATAATGCGTTGAAGATCGCAA
>CAKRVQ010000291.1 GCA_934408795.1 uncultured Eubacteriales bacterium | reverse complement strand
TCTATCGTGCAAAATAATACCGCAGCACCGTTGCTTTATTGAAAAAAACAAGTGCCGAGTGTGCGGATACGAATGGGTGACACTGATGAAGAAAGCGGTAATATATATTCACGGTAAGGGCGGAAATGCCGAAGAGGCGCATCACTATTCCGCTATGTTCCCGAACAGAGAGGTTATCGGATTCGATTATGAATCACAGTATCCGTGGGATGCTGAAAAGGAGTTCGTGCACTTGTTCGATAACTGCCGTGAGGATTTCGATGAAATAACGGTGATCGCCAACAGTATAGGCGCCTACTTCTCGCTTTGCGCCCGTATATGGGAAAAGGTAAATGCCGCGGTGCTGATTTCGCCGATCGTTGATTGGAAAAACTAATCACAAATATGATGAAGTGGGCAAGCGTTACACAAGATGAGCTCAAAGAGCACGGTGAGATACCTACAGACTTCGGTGAAACATTGTCCTATCGTTATCTTACATATTCCCGTGAACACCCTACCGATATAAATGTGCCTGCATATATTTTTTACGGTGAAAACGACGATCTTACATCACTTGATACGATCACACACTTTGCCCGAAAGAACGGTGCCTCACTTTTTGTCTGCCCGAACGGTGAGCATTGGTTACACACCGCCGAGCAGATGCGCTTTATAGATGAAACACTCTTGAGTATCGGACTTTGATACCGAATCTCAAAATCATAGGTCGTCCGCGCTTTTCTCAGCCGATAAGATGACTTTTTATAACACAGACACTATAAAGAAAAAAGCACTGACTTCAATAAAACAAGCAACATTAAAAAAATCCCGTGATGAACTGCCTTTACTCAGTTCATCACGGGATTTTCAGTTGATCGGCAATGAGTTTATCGGATTACGGGATCTTTGTCCGCACCCGAAAAGGTCTGCTGCCTGCGGCAAAACAGCAGCAGCAACGGTTATTGCTTTTTTATTCGCAGTACCTTTTCAATGAAAAGTGCGGCAGCATAGCCGAGCGCCGTCTTTAAGACATCAAAAGCAAAGAACGCCGTAATGCTTGATACAAAGGAGGTATAAAACCCGGCGATCCCCGACGATGCGCTCACAGATAACCATATCGCGCCGAACAGATAATCAAATATAACTCCGACCGAGCCGATGATCACAGAAACCGCAGCCGTGACTATCGGATTTTTTATACCCTTCGATACCGTTCTTCCGATCCCCGCCGCAATTATTACAAATATCCAACCGACGATAAAACCGCCGCTCGGCTTGATGAAAGCCGCAGGACCAGCCGAGAGACCGCTCATCATCGGTACGCCGCACAGTGTAAGAACACATATGGTCGCGTATGTCAGAAGCGAATATTTGATGCCGAGCAGGTAGGCGCAGAACGCTATCACAAATATCTGAAGCGTAAAAGGCACGCCGGGTACTATCTGAACTGCGGGAATGACATTGCTTGCGACAAAGAACAATGCGCAAAACAGTCCGCAAAAGCAAAGCGATAAGGTCTTTCTCTTTTTAAGTCCGTTCATACTCAGTCCGTTCGCCGCGCGGTCAGATGACCCTCACTCTGATGACCTCTTCAACATTTTCAATGTCATTTGCGAGTTTTTCAACATCTGAAGAGTTTATGTCTATCATGGTGTAAGCGTAATCGCCTTTCGACTTGTTGAGCATATTTTCAATGTTGACATTGTCAGCGGAAATG
>CAKRVQ010000290.1 GCA_934408795.1 uncultured Eubacteriales bacterium | reverse complement strand
TGAACATAATGACCGCAAAAGATGATATTATGTAAGCAATCAAGCCGTAAACCGAGAAGCCTCCCGAGAGAATGTATGAGAGCATATATAAAAGTCTCCTTACTTTCGGAACCGATGTGATCCGTTTGTCTTTGTATCTCGGCCATTCCGATTTTTTTCCGAGTACACCTATGGCATACCTGATTATATCATTATAAAGCATTTTAGCGGGAATTACAACACAAAAAACGGGTCAAACCCGATGAACAAGCCCAAAATGAGCTGCAATAGCTTTTTTTGTGCGTGGCGGGTCGCCGCGAGGGACACTCGCCTTGCAGGCGGTCGGGGCGGATCTTGATGCGTGCACGGGGGGCGGCGGATGGTTATATGAGGAGACAACGAGAGGAGGGGAGTAGGGCGCGGGGAGTACAAAGAGGTCGAAGTTCGGCGGCGCGGACGGCAGGGGGAAGCGAACGGAGACCGATATCGCGGACGGCAGTGACGGGGCGGGGGTCGGGAGCGGGAACGAAGAGAAAAGGCAGAGAACTGCGGCGGAGCCGCGGCGCCCGAAGGGCGCGCAAAACGGATCGGTCACCGTTCATAATACCTGCGGCAGGCGGCACGACCGCGTATAAAACAGTTAACTGAAAACAAAGGCGATCCGTTTTGCCGCGACACGCCCGGAGGGCGTGTCGCACGCGGCTCCGCCTTCGGTTGTTTCGCTTCCGCCGTTTTTCTTGTTCCGCCCCGCTCCTACGCCCGCCCCCCGCTCGACGCTGCTTATATTACGGCTTCGCTGCCAACAGATTCGTCTTGTGCGACTCTGCTGCCTGACGCTCAGCTCCCATTTTCATCGCTGCACCTTTTGGAATCTCCTGCCTCCCACCTCCCGAGGCTCCGCCGCCCCGTACTTCTTACCGAGTCGGTCTGTCTGCAGCAGACTTTGTTATCCTGCCGTCTGCTTTATCATAACGCGTTTTCTGTGTGTGCGTCGTCCTGCCGCTCGGCTCCCGACGGCTGCTGCCGCGCTTGATTTCGGCGCGGCGCGTACAGGGGGATGTACGGCAGAGCAAAACATTATCCGTTTTTTTAGATTTGGTATTGACAAGTGAAGGGTTTTAGTGTAGAATAATCGTTGTCGCAGAATGCAGAAGGGTGTCTGCATTCGCGCATATTCAATCGAATATGCTGCTATGGCTCAGATGGTAGAGCGCATCCTTGGTAAGGATGAGGTCACCGGTTCAATTCCGGTTAGCAGCTCCAAAAAATAAAGCACTTGTTTCAGCAAGTGCTTTATTTTTATCCAATCCGAAGGATTGGTATGTAATCGCCGTTAGGCGTATGTAATCACGCGGAGCGTGTATGGCATCACCGTAGGTGCATTTCCTTCGGATTGATTACATACCTTTCTTCGAAAGGATTACACCCACACCTGCGGTGTGATTACATTCCGTCTTCGACGGATAACATACAAGGCTTCGCCTTGATTTATATCTGGTTCTCTGCTATACTATTAGTGATGTGAGAATATGAATGATAATCCGCTACTTAAAAATGCTGAACAGTTGGCAGTTGATATTGAATATCTTTGTAAAAATTCAGAACACAAAGGTAATTCAAATATTATTTTTCAAATTCGCAAATCCTCGTCAAGTGTTTTTGCAAATATCACAGAAGCACAATATCCTCAAAGCTTGCCGGATATGCTGTCAAAATTTAAAATTGCTCGC
>CAKRVQ010000289.1 GCA_934408795.1 uncultured Eubacteriales bacterium | reverse complement strand
ATAAGCAAGGAAGATCTGTCACATATTTTCGAAAGGTTTTATCGTGCGGACCGTTCCAGAAACACCGAAGGTTTCGGACTCGGTCTGTCCATAGCGCAGAATCTTGCCGCGGCGCAGGGAGGAGTCATAAAGGCCGAGAGCAATGCCGAAAACGGAACAACATTCACGGTGACATTCGGCTGAAAAAAGAAAACGGATCGTGATATGTTGTAAAAAGCATCCGATAATTCGAATCTTCTATTGAAAAACGGAAAGTTATATGATACAATGTGACCGACCTGTAAAGGCTCCGAAATGCCTTGTCGGAGCATTATCACGATGATGAAATGCCCCGTGACCCGCTCGGATCATACGCACTTGTTCCGAACGACTGAGTTTAGTCGGTGACGGCAGCGGTGAGGGGCTTGATCTTAAGCTGACGGTGCGGGGCACCTGCGACGGATCGTTTTTATAAAAGTATGAAGCTGCCGTAAGGCGGCTTTTCAAAAGCGTTAAGGTTAGCATAGTCTAACCGACATTGAACGGAGAATATGAGGAGTATGGATCCAAAAGAGCTGAAGACCTACAAAAGAGATGCGCTGCTCGGCGCACTCGGTGCCGAGGTGTCGACATGGGATTTTGTCCTCAGTCAAGGTTCGGGCAATGCATCGCTTTGCGTTTGGATGCTTGTGAATGCCGTCTGGGCGGGCAGGCAATCGGATCCCGAAAAAATAAAAATGAGTAAGATGTACCGCAAAAAGGCGTGATATCCGACGACCGAAAAGGAGCGAAAGAATGGAGACCTTCTTAGGAATACTGATACCTTTTCTCGGCACAATGCTCGGCGCGGCAGGCGTGTTCTTTATGAAAAGGTCGCTCGGCAATATGGTGCGGCGTGCGTTGGCGGGCTTTGCCGCGGGTGTGATGGTCGCCGCTTCGATCTGGAGTTTGCTGATCCCCGCAATAGAGCAGTCGGCAAGTATGGGAAAGCTCTCATTTCTTCCCGCGTTTGTAGGATTTTGGATCGGCGTGTTGTTTTTACTCGCCCTTGACCATCTGATTCCGCATTTGCACATCGGCAGTGACCGGGCAGAGGGACCGAAAAGCAGACTCGGCCGCACGACCATGATGGTGCTTGCGGTCACACTGCATAATATACCAGAGGGAATGGCGGTAGGCGTGATGTATGCGGGCTTTCTTGCGGGCAATACGCAGATCACGGCGGCAAATGCACTCGCTTTGTCACTCGGGATCGCGATTCAAAATTTCCCGGAGGGCGCGATCATTTCCATGCCGCTCAGAGCGGAGGGGGAGAGCAAGAAAAAAGCTTTTCTCGGGGGCGCCCTTTCCGGCATAGTGGAGCCCGTCGGAGCCATACTTACGCTTATCGCCGCGCAGCTGATCATTACGATACTGCCGTACCTTTTAAGCTTTGCCGCCGGAGCTATGCTCTATGTGGTCGTGGAGGAGCTGATTCCCGAAATGTCGCAGGGGCGTCATTCCAATCTCGGCACGGTCTTCTTTGCCGCAGGGTTCAGCATAATGATGGTTTTGGATGTGGCTTTGGGTTAAAAATGAGAAGAAATGAGGATTTCGGTCTGTCGGCACGCAGAATAGCATTTATTTATGAAAGACGGATGTGTACGATGCGCACTATGTCCGCTTCGGGCACAGGGTCCCTGCGTCCGACGGAAAATCTCTTAAAAAAAGAAAAGAGCAAGACGGTATGAAGATAAATACACTGGACGATGACACGGTAAAGG
>CAKRVQ010000288.1 GCA_934408795.1 uncultured Eubacteriales bacterium | reverse complement strand
ATCAAATACTTAAATTCATAGGCGGATATATTGCCGCACTCGGCGGTGTTGACGCAATAGTATTTACGGGAGGCATAGGAGAAAATGATTCCGAACTCCGTGAATACATAATGAATTCACTTTCCTACGCGGGTATTAAGTGCAATATCGAAAACAACTCAAAGCGCGGCGAAGATATAAAGGTCTCTACCGATGATTCAGCCGTCGGAGTGTATGTTATACCCACAAATGAAGAGCTTGTCATAGCAAGGGATGCGCTCGCACTCGTAAAGTAATCAGTGCAACAATAGAGCGGCAATGTCAGCATCGGCATCGGCGGTAACAGCAGCTGCGGCATCAGAATGCCCCTTCAGCCTGTCCCGTTCGTCTGTCTGCCCGTCTGTTCGTTCGTTCGCTTCCGATATCAAATGTATTACGGTGACAGTTATGAAATTAAACGAGTATAAAAACCTTATTCTTGACGGCGGTGTTGATAAGACCTTATCTCTTTTGTATAAGGATACAAATGCCGCATCCGAAAGGTATGTTTATTTGCTTGACGCTTTCGGGAAATACTACGGCGAAGACATGGAAGTCAGACTGTTTTCCGCACCGGGAAGGACCGAGATCAGCGGAAACCATACCGACCATCAGCACGGAAGGGTAGTCGCAGCAGGAATAAACCTTGATGTCGTAGGAGTCTTCTCGCTTAACGGAGAAAATGTGATAAGGGTCAAATCCGAGGGCTACGATGAGGATATTATCGACCTTTCCGACCTTGAACCCAACGAAGGCGAATACGGCAGAGCATCGGCACTTATCAGGGGCACCGTGGCGCGTATGATACGCGGCGGCGCAGAGGTCAAAGGCTTTGATGCCTATACCGTTTCAAATGTATTAAAAGGCTCGGGAATGTCATCGTCGGCAGCCTTTGAGGTCCTTATCGGAACGGCTGTAAACGAAATGTTCAACGGCGGCAAGACCGATGCCGTTGAGATCGCAAAAACGGCACAGTATGCCGAAAATGTCTACTTCGGTAAACCCTGCGGTCTTATGGATCAGACTGCCTGCTCGGTCGGCAGCTTTATAGCAATAGACTTTTTCGATCCCGAAAACCCCATAGTCGAAAAACTCGATTTCGACCTTGCCGCAAAGGGAATAGATCTCTGTATCGTTGACTGCGGCGGCGATCACTCGGCGCTTACCGGCGACTATGCAGCTATTACCGACGAAATGAAAAGAGTGTCCGAGGTGTTCGGAAAGGCGCATTTAAGGGATGTTCCCGAAAGCCTTCTTTTTGCCCGTTTGCCCGAAGTAAGAGCGGCTGCAGGCGACAGGGGAGTACTCAGAGCAATTCATTTCTTCGAAGAAAACGAGCGGGTGAGAAAGCAGACGGAAGCTCTGAAAGAGGGTAATGTCGATGACTTCCTCAAGCTTGTAAATGCCTCGGGACTCTCCTCCGAGATACTTCTTCAAAATCTCTACTCGCCCGCCGACCCGAAAAATCAGCCGCTGCTGCTTGCGGTAGAACTGTCAAAACGCATACTTTGCGGCAGGGGAGCCGTGAGGGTGCACGGCGGAGGCTTTGCAGGAACCGTACAGGCATTTGTTCCTCACGATATGCGTGATGAATATAAAGAAAGAATGACTGCGGTATTCGGTGAAGGCTCTTGCCATTTCCTCACCGTCAGACCGCTCGGCGGAACCGAGATAAAATAAGAGTTAGAATAAGGAATAAAATAAAGGGACAATTATCGGACATGAC
>CAKRVQ010000287.1 GCA_934408795.1 uncultured Eubacteriales bacterium | reverse complement strand
GGTGAAGGACGGTTCGATCACATTCGACAAGGTCAGTTTCAAGTATTCGGCGACCGCAAAAAAGAACGCTCTTTCGGATATCGACCTTGCAATATCCTCGGGAATGACGGTGGGCATAATCGGCGGCACAGGTTCGAGCAAGTCAACGCTCGTTCAGCTGATCCCGAGACTTTATGATGTCACCGAGGGCAGTGTCAGGGTCGGCGGCGTAGATGTCCGTGACTATGATATAGAGACACTGCGCGAATCGGTCGCAATGGTCCTTCAGAAGAACCTCCTTTTTTCGGGAACGATAAAGGAAAATCTCAGGTGGGGAAACGAAAACGCCACGGATGAGCAGATAGAGGATGCCTGTAAGCTTGCCTGTGCCGCCGAGTTTATAGAGACCCTGCCGGAAGGGTACGACACATATATCGAGCAGGGCGGCACAAATGTTTCGGGCGGTCAGAAGCAGCGACTCTGCATAGCAAGAGCGCTTCTCAAAAGTCCTAAAATATTGATACTTGACGATTCCACAAGTGCGGTGGATACAAAGACCGATGCTCTTATCAGAGCTGGATTCAAAAAGTATATCCCCGAAATAACAAAGATAATAATCGCTCAGCGAATTTCCTCGGTCGAAGATGCCGATCTTATACTTGTTATGGATAACGGAAAGATCTCCGCAAGAGGAACCCACGAAGAGCACCTTAAAACAAGTGATATCTACCGTGAGGTTTACGAGCAGCAGATGAGCGGAGGTGAGGACAATGAATAAGAAGATGAGTCGCCCCAAGGCAAAAAAGGGAACTATGGGAAGACTGATAAAGCTTCTGTTCAAGTACTACCCAGTGTTGACCACGCTTGTTATAATATGCACGGTCGGCTCCGCGGCGGTGTCCTCAATACCGGCGATATTTACTCAGAAAATACTTGCCCTCGTTACGGGATATATCGGAGAGACCGGTCTTACCGCCGAGGCTGCAAACGGTCTTTGGCAGCTTGCAAAGGGCGAAATACTGCCTCTGGTCGGCATTCTCGCTTCACTCTATATTGTTTCAATACTGTTCATGACGGCGCAGTCGCAGCTTATGGCATATATAACTCAGGGATTTCTTGATAAATTCAGGTGCCGTATGTTTGACGGCATGCAGGATCTGCCGATAAGCTATTTTGATACCCATAAGCACGGCGACATAATGAGCTATTACACAAACGATATCGACACATTAAGGCAGCTCATTTCCCAGGCGCTGCCCCAGCTGCTCGCATCGGGCGTTATAGTGCTGACGGTATTGTTCATAATGTTGTGGTACAGTGTTCCCATGACGGCGGTAGTGCTTTTGGGCGTTGTGGCAATGATATTCGTATCAAAGAAGATCGGCGGCGGCTCGGCAAAGTTCTTTGTCCGTCAGCAGGCATCCGTTGCCCGCACAGAGGGATTCGTTCAGGAAATGATGAACGGTCAGAAGGTCATAAAGGTGTTTTGCCATGAAGAAGAGGCAAAGGCGGATTTTGACAAAATAAACGACGAACTTTATGAGGACAGTTTCCGGGCACACGCCTATGCAAACGCTCTCGGACCGATAATAATGAACATCGGAAATGTCCTTTATGTGGTATGCGCGGTGGCGGGAGGTCTGTTCCTGCTTTCGGGAATGGGCAACTTCGGCTTCAGGGCGTTGTCGTCGGCAGCGGGATTGGTATTCTCAATAGATATGATAGTGCCGTTCCTCAACATGACCAAGCAGTTCACGGGCAACATCAATCAGCTTTCGCAGCAGATAAATG
>CAKRVQ010000286.1 GCA_934408795.1 uncultured Eubacteriales bacterium | reverse complement strand
GTGATGACATTGTCACGCTCTCCGCCTTCAAGCCTGCAGAGGTGTATATCCGTTGCCGCCGATATCTCTTTCAGAAGCTTTCCCATCAACACATTTGAATTTGCCCGACCTTTATTGATCTCGGTGCCCGAATGCCCGCCGATGAGTCCCGATATCGTCAGCTCTGCGTATTCGCCCTTAAAGGGAGTCCTTTTTACCGCAGTCGAGGTGTAGACACGCAGTCCGCCCGCACAGCCCACCGTGAAAACGCCTTCCTCCTCGGAATCGAGGTTGATGAGCAGCCTTCCCGAGAGAAGCTTTCCGTCGAGTGCGGAGGCTCCCGTCATTCCGACCTCTTCGTCGGTGGTGAGCAGGATCTCAAGCGGAGGATGAGGAATGTCTTTATCTTCAATAAGGGCAAGGGATATCGCCACGGCTATTCCGTCATCTCCGCCGAGCGAAGTATCCTCGGCACCTATCGAGTCGCCGTAGATCTTCAGTTTAAGGGGATCTTTGCTCATGTCGATATGGGAGCCGGGGCGTTTTGCGCATACCATATCCAAATGTCCTTGGATTATGACCGTAGGGTGCTTTTCGTATCCCTTTGAAGCGGGGCAGTATATAACTACATTGTTTCGCGCGTCGCGCACGCTTTTTAATCCGTTGGCGTTCGCCACGGCCTCACAGTATTTGCTGACACCCTCCTCGTTGCCCGATCCGTGCGGGATGCGGCATAGGTTTTCGAAGTGGTAAAAGACCCTCTGAGGTTTCAGCTCGGAAAGTACCCTTTTATAGCCTTGCGCGGTTGCCGTTGTATCCATCTTAATCACCTGTTTTATAACCAGTCTCGGTTTTATTTTTCGCCGGTCAGAAATTCCGTTAATTTATAGGCGGGAATCGTTTTAATAAATCCTTTTCCTATCTCGCTTATCATCGGGATCCGCAGCGTGTCGGACCGAACCTTTATATTGTTCACCGCAAGCTCGGCAAGGGTCTCGGGCGGTATCGTGGTCCCTGTGGGGAGTGAATAAGAGGCAAGGCAGGAGGAAAGCTCCGCCGCCGTCCCCGGAACGGTCAGTCCCGCGCGCTCCGAAGCCTCCGTGATCGCCACCATTCCGATGCTTACCGCTTCGCCGTGGGTCACTCCGGAAAAGTTATAATACTTTTCTATCGCATAACCGACGGTGTGCCCGAACCCGAGCAGCTGCCGACGGTTTTCACTTGAAGAATCATCGCCCAAAAGACGGTTTTTATACTTTAAGCTCTCAAATACAATGTCTTCAAGCTCGGGGGAAGCCGCCGAACCCGCAAGCTTTCTGAAAAGATCCGCACTGCCGAGCGCCGCAGCCTTTATGACCTCCGCCATTCCTTCGGCAAAGCGGTTCTGAGGCAGTGTGTTCAGGAGCGCAACATCGACAAGAACCGCGATCGGCTCCTTTATGACCCCGACCGAATCGGGAAAACCGTTCAGATCGCAATCGGCTTTTCCGCCGATACATCCGTCCGCCTGAGCGGCGAGAGAGGTGGGTATCGACATAAAGTCCGCACCTCGTCTGTAAAGTGCCGCGGCAAGTCCCGTCAGGTCATGACAAACACCGCCGCCGAGGGCGAGAAACAGATCGTTTCTTCCCATTCCCACCTCGCAGGCGGAGAGAAGAATATCCGAAACCGTATCTAAACTCTTAATGCCCGCAACGGCGGGATAAGTGTGCTTAAAAACCGCAAACCCGGCAGTTGCAAGGGAGAGCTCAAGCTCGGAGCAGTAAAGGGGTCCTACATTTTCGTCGCATACCGCAAGGACCTTTTCGGCGTTACTGTAC
>CAKRVQ010000285.1 GCA_934408795.1 uncultured Eubacteriales bacterium | reverse complement strand
TCCTTACCCGCCTTTACTATGTCGGCAGTGTCGTCAACGATAACGGGAGGATTTCCCGCTCCTGCGCCTATCGCTTTTTTACCCGAGGAGAGCACCGACCTCACAACACCGGGACCGCCCGTGCAGACAAGCAGTCTGACCGACGGATGGTTATACATTATGCTTGCCGACTCCATAGTCGGTTTGACGGTGGAAGCTACCAGCACCTCGGGACCTCCTGCAGATTTACAGGCGCGGTTGACCAGGTCGACTGCATAGTTCGATGTGGCAATGGCACCGGGATGCGGATTGAAAACGACACCGTTTCCCGCGGCTATCATACCGATACTGTTGCAGATGACCGTCTCGCTCGGATTCGTGCTCGGCGAGATCGCTCCGACCACTCCGAACGGAGCCATTTCGACAAGTGTAAGACCGTTGTCACCCGTTTTTGCCTCGGTCACGATGTCCTCGGTTCCGGGAGTTTTATCGGCGACGAGGATATGCTTTAAGCGCTTATGCTCGACCTTTCCCATTCCCGTTTCATCCACACCGAGTTCAGCCATGATTTGGGCTTCCGCTCTTGTGAGGTCCCTTATCGCGGTGATGATCTTTTCTCTTTCTTCAACGCTCATTGAGCGGACCGCCTTATAGCCTGCGTTTGCGGCATCTATGGCGTCGTTCATATCCTCATAAACTCCGACATACCGTCTGCCTTTATATTCAGCACCGTTGTAAGGCTTTTTTTCGGCAACTGCATCGGCCGATGCCGGAGCGACAGTTGCAGAAGACTGCTTTCCGTCCGCGAGACTGCTTATTACCTGTTTTACGATGCTTTCGATCTGTTTGGAATCAAGTTGAGCCATTTTTCACACCTCAGTTTATTTTCGGGAGACAATCTCCGCTGTGTCAAGAGCTATCATTAGTTCTTCATTAGTCGGAACAACCAGTACCTTTACACGCGATTCGGGAGCTGAGAGAACATACTCCTCGCCTCTCGGCGCCTCATCGTTCGCTTTTTTATCAAAGCTTATTCCGAGATACTCCATATTCTCGCAAACCATCTCGCGGACTTTTCTGTCATTTTCGCCTATGCCCGCCGTAAACACCAAAACATCAAGACCGTTCATTTCGGCAATATAAGCGCCTATAAGCTTCTTCACACTGTTCACGAGCATTTTCTGCGCAAGGGCGGCGCGCTCATCGCCTTTGTCGACCGCGTTTTGGATCTCGCGAAGGTCGTTTGAGATACCCGACACGCCGAGTATTCCCGATTTTTTGTTCAGCATGGTATCCGCCTCGGCAACCGAAAGACCGTATTTATTCATTATGTAGGTGATGGCAGTCGGATCAATCGCGCCCGAGCGGGTCCCCATTATGACTCCGTCCTGAGGGGTGAAGCCCATAGAGGTATCGATCGCAACGCCGCCGAGCTCGGCAGTCACGGAAGAACCGTTTCCGAGATGACAGGTTATCATTTTCAGTTCTTCGGGGCTTTTGCCGAGGATTTCAGCCGTCCTCGCCGTTACATAACGGTGGGAAGTTCCGTGAAATCCGTATTTTCTCACCCTGTCATTTTCATAGAACTCATAGGGTATCGGATAAACATAGTTATGGGGCGGTATATCCCCGTAAAATGATGTATCGAAAACGCCCACCTGCGGCGTGTTCGGCATCAGCGATATGCAGGCACGCATTCCTGAAATAGCCGGCGGGCCGTGCAGCGGATTGATCGGGACTATTGTTTCAAGGTAGTTTATCACATCGGCATCAATAATCGACGATCGGCGTAGTTTCTCAACGCCGAGAGCGACCCAGTGGCCG
>CAKRVQ010000284.1 GCA_934408795.1 uncultured Eubacteriales bacterium | reverse complement strand
AAAGAGTACCGATGCCCGTTTGCCACGCCTTCTGCGTGGGCGGCGCTGCCCTTGTCAGCTTAAGCAAGCGCGAATGATCCGAACCCGCTCGGTTTGAGAATAGACCTGCCGAAGGCGGATCCGAGCGCGAAGCGCAGCGCGGACGCTCGGTGCGGCATAACGCTTTGGGTGTAAACAGGATAAGAGAAAGAGGGAAGAATATATGGATATTTTTGATGTCCTAAAGCTTATAGGCGGGCTCAGTCTGTTTTTGTTCGGAATGAGCGTAATGGGGCAAGCTCTTGAAAGGCGTGCGGGAAACGGACTTCGCGTGCTTCTCGGCAAAATGACGACGAACCGTCTTGCGGGATTTTTAACCGGCTGCGGCGTCACGAGTGTGATTCAAAGCTCGTCGGCTACTACGGTAATGGTAGTCGGATTTGTCAACTCAGGTCTGATGTCGCTTCGCCAGGCAATAAATGTGATCATGGGCGCCAATGTCGGAACTACCGTTACCGCCTGGATCCTTTCCCTCGCGGGGATAAACAGCAGCAATGTATGGGTGAGCCTTCTCAAACCGACATCCTTTACACCGATTCTCGCGCTTATCGGTGTCATTATGCTGATGTTTTCGAAAAAGAGCACCGGCAAGGATACGGGCACCGTGCTTCTCGGATTCGCGACACTTATGTTTGGTATGGATACCATGTCCGCTGCGGTGGTGGGGCTTTCCGAGGTCGAACAGTTTAAGCAGGCATTTGTAATGTTTACCAACCCTGTGTTAGGTCTCGCGGTCGGAGCAATACTTACCGCGATTATTCAGTCAAGCTCGGCGTCGGTCGGAATACTTCAGGCACTCACGCTGACGGGTCAGGTGTCATACGGCGCGGCGATACCTATAATAATGGGACAGAATATAGGCACCTGCATAACGGCGATAATCTCCTCTGTCGGAGCAAACAAGAACGCAAAACGCGCCGCTTTTGTGCACCTCTCCTTTAATGTCATCGGTTCGGTCGTTTTACTTTCGGTGTTCTCGATCGTGAAAGCCGTGTTTGCCCCGACAATACTTTCGGAATCGGCAAGTGCATTCGGGATTGCGGTCGCTCACTCAGGATTCAATATCCTTTGTGTTCTGATATTGATGCCTATGTCTTCATTGCTTGAAAAGGCGGCAATGCTTGTAATAAAAGATAACAAAAAGGCAGATGCCGTGACCGAGCTTGATGAGCGTCTGCTCACCACCCCTCCGCTTGCGCTTGACCGCTGCAAGACCGTCGCCTGTGAAATGGCGGAATGTTCTGTCAGGGCACTTAAAAACGGAATGCTTGCCGTTACCAATTATTCGGCACCTCTTGCCGAGAGCGTAAGACGCGATGAGGAACTTTCGGATAAGTACGAGGATGTCTTGGGTACATATCTAGTCAAACTCAGCTCACAAAAGATGAGCGATGCCGACAGTGAAGAGGCTACCGAGCTATTAAAGATAATCGGCGACTTTGAAAGGATATCGGATCACGGCGTGAATGTTCTTGAATCTGCCGAGGAAATGAGAAGCAAAAAGCTTACATTCAGCGAGGCTGCCGTGAGAGAGTATGAGACGCTTAAGACCGCAGTATGCGAGGCGACCGACCTTGCATTGGATGCATTCAAAAACGGGAATGTCGATACCGCTGCTAAGGTTGAGCCGCTTGAACAGGTGATAGACAATCTGAAAGAAGAAATGAGGACCAGGCATATAAAGCGTATGCAGAAGAACGACTGCGGTATAGAGGCGGGGTTTGTATGGTCCGATCTGATAACCAATCTTGAGAGAGTGTCGGATCACTGC
>CAKRVQ010000283.1 GCA_934408795.1 uncultured Eubacteriales bacterium | reverse complement strand
GTTTGACGCGCTCCGCGCGTCCGCGGCGCTGCACGACACGCCCGCCCCGAGCGGAAAAAACATACATTATGATCGACATCGCACGGCAATATCGAAGATGAGAAGTGAAGATGAGGAGTGACGGAGAAATGAAACTGAAGAGATCCGATATCATCATTCCCGCCGCACTTCTGTTACTCGGCGCCGCTTCGGCGATCGTTATCGCATTATTGCCGATCGAACACGGTTCGTATGTGACCGTCAGAGTCAACGGCGATGAATACGGAAGCTATTCACTGTTTGAAGACCGAACGGTCGAGATAAAAACATCCGACGGTATCAATGTCCTTGTGATAGAAGGCGGAACCGCCCGTATATCCGAAGCCGATTGTTCAAATAAAATATGTGTCGCCCATGCACCTATATCGAAAACGGGCGAGACGGTGGTCTGCCTTCCGCACGGAATGATAGCGGAGGTGCGCCGATGAGAACAGAAAGAGTTGCGTCGACGGCGGTCAAAAGGATAGCGTTCGACGGACTGTTTGCAGCGCTGGCGCTCGTGCTCGGATATCTTGAACACCTGATCCCGATCCTGCCCGCCGTTCCCGGTATTAAACCGGGACTCGCGAATGCACTGCTCCTTTTGCTGATAATAAACGGCAAAAAAGCGGATGCCGCAGTAATAAACGCCGCAAGGATCATTGTGACGATGTTCACATTCGGTAATCCCGTTTCGGCGGTGTATTCGGTATTCGGCTCGGCATTGTCCTTCACCCTTATGATAGTTATGACAAAGGCGACTCGGCTTTCTCCGATAAGCATAAGTGCCTGCGCAGGCGTGGTGCATAATGTAGGTCAGCTCGTCGCCGCGAGAATATTGCTGGGCACGCCGTCGGTGATATTGTATCTGCCGTACCTTATTATCGCGGGTACTCTTTGCGGCACCCTCACAGGGGTAATTACCGCACTGACAGACAACAGAATCAAAAAAGCGTCAGCCGACCGTTTTCGGTAAAAAACGATTGCTGCATATCGGTGGTGGAAATTTTGAAAAAGTTTTTATGTATTGCCGTTTCCTCGGCAGTGATCCTCTGCACCGCCCTTTCGGGTTGTAAGACCGAAAGAACCGCATCCGCAACCGAATTGATGTTTGATACCGTTGTGAGCATAAAGGTAACTGCTTCGGGAACCGGCAGGGCGGAGGAGATCTTAAAAGGCGCGATCGGATTGTGCAGAAAATACGATGAAATGCTCGATATGTATAACGATAAGAGCGAGCTTTCCCGTATCAATTCACTTTTTGATTCTGCCGAAAATTCGGATGAAAATTCGGGTGACGGTTCCGATAATAATTCCGATAACGATTTCGATAACAATTCCGGCGCCGATTCACGATCGACGGTTGCGGTCGAGGTGTCTGATGATATAAGAGAACTGCTTGAGGTTTCAAAAAGGTATTATGACCTGAGCGGAGGAAGCTTTGATGTTACCGTTGCGTCGATATCAAGACTATGGAATACAGAGGGCGATACGCCGCGTGTTCCGAAGGAAGAGGAGATATCATCACTTTTGGAAACGGTCGGCTTTGATCGCGTTAAGATTGAGGGAAATACCGTCACGGCACCTGTCGGAACAAAACTTGATTTCGGCGGGATCGCAAAGGGATATGTAGCCGGAAAAATTGCCGAATTTATAAGACTGTCCGGCGCGTCGGGCGCCGTTATCAATCTCGGCGGCAATGTTACATTGTCGGGAAACGGCACGCACACCGTGGGGCTCCAAAAACCTTTTTCGGATACGGGCGAACTCGCCGCAAAGGTAGAGGTCACGGGAGA
>CAKRVQ010000282.1 GCA_934408795.1 uncultured Eubacteriales bacterium | reverse complement strand
CTCATGCTGATACCACGGTGCATTTTCTCTTGACTGCGTCGACCACTTGCGTGCTTTGTTAGCGGCCTCGGTATCGTCGGTCAGCAGCATTCCGCCTGATGATCCGGTTATGATCTTGTTGCCGTTAAATGATATTGCATTATATGTACCGAAGGTTCCGGTCGGAGTTCCTTTGTAGAGGGAACCGAGGCTTTCCGCGGCATCTTCAATGAGTACAGCGCCGTGACGGTCGCAAATATCCCTTATAACATCAAGCTTCCCGGGAACGCCGTAAAGGTTGGCGGCAACCACAAGTCTGACCTCGGGGTATATCTCAAATGCTCTCTCCAAAGCGATCGGATCCATATTCCAATCCTCGGGATCGGTGTCGATAAACACCGGGATGCCGCCCTCGTAAACAACGGGGTTAACGGTCGCCGCAAAGGTCATATCCGAGCAAAAGACACGCTCGCCCGCCTTCAGACCCGCAAGTTTTACGGCAAGGTGAAGGGCAGCGGTACCCGAAGAAAGTGCAACGGCATTCTTCACACCTATAAGTTCTCTTGCCATTCTTTCGGATTCGTCGATATTCTTTCCCACGGTCGACATCCAGTTAGTGTTGTAGGCTTCGGTTACATATTTAAGTTCATCGCCGTGCATGGTGGGCGAGGAAAGCCACACCTTTTGTTCAAAAGGTTTTATATCCATAAATCACGCCTCACAATAAATGAATACTTAACATCTCATCATATTTTACCATTGCGGAATACGCTTGTCAACCGTTTAACGCAGCGACGGTCCGATTATCCGAATACAGGCGCGGCGGCAGGCGGCACCGAACCCCGACCGATACCGTTTGCGGCATTGCCTTATTATCCGCGCATATGCGTAACCGTTTAACATTTTGTAAACAACCGTTGTTTTGCTTGAACAGAGTGAGACTTTTTGGTAAAATGATTTTATAGGGTGTCGGACTTTGCTCTAACACTGTTCGGCACGATATAATCGTTTCAAAAAAGAGCATTAAAAAGGCAGGCAGCGGTAATGAATGACAAAAACGATCCGATCGGCGAGCAGCAGCGCCGTCAGCGCGAATTCATAGAGCTCAAAAGAGCGGAATCGGGCGAGACTGCGGCGTCGGGATCCGACACCGTCGAAAGGGCACCCCTTACAGCAAAGCAAAAAATAGGCAACATATGGTTCTATTACAAGTACTATATAATATTCGTCCCGCTGATCGTAATTACGCTGGCCGTATTCGTCGCCCAGTGTGTCAACAAGCCGAAGTACGATTACACGGTATTACTTAATTCGACCCAATTCGTCTCGGATAAGGATTCCGAAGAGTTCGGCGAATATCTTCAATCGATCGGCGAAGATGTAAACGGGGACGGAAAAGTCACCGTAAATGTCATAAATTGCAGCAGAAATCAATACGGCGGGGACGCGCAGACCACAAGTGCCCGCGTTCAGAAATTTCTTGTTGAGATCGCGGGCGGAGATGCCCGTATCATAGTCGTGAACAAAGAAATATTCGATCAGTTTAATACCGAAGAGCTTATGCTCTGGACCGATCATTTTTCCCTGCCCGACATGGAGGGCAAGGCACTTGATTGCGATAATACCACACTTGAATGCTTGAGTGAGTACAAGGAAAAATATTACCTGTGTTACCGTTTGAGCGACAGTTACGACACACCGGATGCGAGGTTGTTTGAGATGCTTATTTCTAAGGTAAGGACTGACGAGTAGGGCGGTATAGCCGAATTTACATTTTATGCCTTGCACGCAGGCGGCGACGGCAGCGGGGATGATCTGCGGGCAGCGCCGGGCACCC
>CAKRVQ010000281.1 GCA_934408795.1 uncultured Eubacteriales bacterium | reverse complement strand
CATATGCATAGACGACATGCTTCGCATCCCAATAGGTCTTTTTAAGAAGCGCCGTTTGCTCGGCAGCTTCCCGTTCGGTCTCTGCATATCGGGCAAAGGCAATGAAGCGCGACCGCTTTTCGGTTATCTCGGCACTGCCGTTGCCGCACGGCACGATGATCTCCAACATTGCACTTCACTCCCCTCAAAGATAAAATGACCGCAGCCAAGAGCACTTGACTGCGGTCTGTTTGCCGAACTTACTTCTTTTCAATGCCGAAACGCTTGTTGAAGCGATCTACTCGGCCTCCGGCATCAACGAATTTCTGTCTGCCGGTGAAAAACGGATGACACTTTGAACAAATATCCAAGCGGATATTATCTTTGGTCGATCTGGTCTCGTATTCAGCACCGCAAGCGCATTTGACGGTCACGGTCTTATACTCCGGATGAATTCCTTCCTTCATTATTGCCACCCCTTCCGTTACTTTGATATTTGAGCACCATACATTTTACCACGACATTTGTCGGAATGCAAGTGTTTTTTTCGGAAGTGCCGATATTTTTTGAATCGCCACCCCGACCCCGTGCCTTAAAGTGTGCTCAAGGGCGGCGGATCGGGCTAATCCGTAAACAATTTCTTGATCCTCTCATAAAGCTCAACGATGCCGAAAGCAGGCTTGTATATCGTTTTCCCGTGAACGATCTCGGAGGAGTCTTCGTCAAGCGCATCGTCTATCTCGGCAGAAGCCGCGGGCAGGCAGACGGCGGGAAACATAACGCACCACCAGTTTTTGCCTTTGCCCTCTCCGATGACGACCCTCAGAGCTTCGTATTCTCCTGCGGGCAGGGTGAAATCATCATATTCCCTTGTGTTGAACCACGCAGTCCCCACGGTCACGCTCACCGAGTCGGAGCATCCGTTTTCCCTCAGGGTCTCGGCTGCTTTTTCGCGCAGGGCGGCGATGTTGTTTCTTGCCGCCTCTTCGGCTTCGGCGGCGGTGTTCGCACCGCTGAATATCTCATCGGTAAGCGATAACAGACCGTCCCGCACCTTTATTTTAAGCGCCTGATCCCGAGAAGAGTCCGAAGCGGCGATTATGTGAAGCCTGAAAACGCTTTTTCTTATTTCCGCACATTTTGCCCCGAACGGAAGCATGGCGGCGACGATCGCAATCACAAGTCCTGCCGCGAGGGCTGCGACAGCCCTGCCCTTTGACAATATTTTACTGCCGTTTTTCATAAGTACACTCTCCCTTTCGACGGGTATTATGGGCAGTTGCCGCCCGTGTTAATCAACCGAAAATTCAGACGAACATACATAATACGAAACCGGTTGTTCTATATGTTCATTGCCGACCCGAAAAAACCGACGGAAAGAGCAGAGCAGAACGCGGAGGGGGGAGGCGGGAAAACGGGAGGGCGAGAAGGCGAATGACAGTAAGATCGGCGGCAGCGGCAACGCTGACCGTAACGGTGAAAGCGAGGGCTGGGGAAAGCAGAAATGTGTGAGATTGCGGGAGCGGGGAGTGAGGAATGAGAGCGAGAGGGGAAAAACGAGAGAGGGGGCGAGAGCAAGGGCGGGGGCAATGGTAAAATAGGGGCAACGGTAAAGATAGGAATAACGGCAGGAGAAAAAAGCAACGACAAGGGCAATGATAAGAGTAAAATCAATGGTAAGGGCAGGAACACAAAACGGGAGTGGGCCATTCTTGCAAACTCAAGATCGGGATCATGCCGCAGGAGGCGGAGCCCGATCGGTTTTGATCGGATGATTTTCACTTGTACCGCGTTAATGCCAATTGTAAATGCTGCGGACCGTCAAAGAAAAAAGATGAAGAGCGCCGAAAGCGGGGAGCTGACAAGCGGCAGGGTTCCGTAACCGTACGGT
>CAKRVQ010000280.1 GCA_934408795.1 uncultured Eubacteriales bacterium | reverse complement strand
AAGCTGACGGGAGTCGAACCCTGCCGTCTGTCAGCGTCCCTTTTCGGCGCTTTTCGCCCTTTTTGCTTTGATGGGCGCCATATTTGCAAGGGCTTTAACGCAGCATGGGTGAAAATCATCCTGTCAAAACCGACAGCGGTTCAATTCTCGTCAGCTTAGGCGAACGATAATAAATCCGAACCCGTTTTTTGAGTGTGGATTTCTCGCATTCAAAAAAGCAATTTCCGAATAACAACGGCAGCGCCGTGCGCCCTCCCCGTTCGGGGAGGGCGCGAAAACGGGCACGGCATCGGGCGTTCTCGGGTCCCGCTTTCGGTATTAAGACCGATATACGGACCGCAGCACCCCGCCGTGCCCGTTTGACGCGCGCCGCAGGCGCGCGTCCCGGCGCTGCCCCGTATACCGTTTTTATAAAACTCTTACGCGCGGACCACACTTCATTCGCTCCGCAAAATAAGCGCCCGCCTGTCTGTGCCGCGCGTCACCTTTCGGCAATAACGCACTTCACCCGAAGCGAACCCGCCGCCTTGTCAAGCTCGCCGAGCCCTAAAAACTCTTTGTTTCCGAACACTTTAAATATTTCCCCGCCGCAATCGGGTATATTTATCCGATCGGCGGATAATTCCCCGCCGTTCATAAATCTTTCCGCCTGCCTTGCGGTTATATTTATGTTACCGAACTGCGGCACCGCAAGGTGCGCAGGCAGTAAAAATCGTTTCGGATCGGATTCGATCATTTCAAGCGAGGCGCAGTCGGATATCGAAAACCCGGCGGTTTCCGTCCTCCTCAGCGCCGTCATAACGGCGCCGCACCCGAGCGCCCTACCGATATCGTCGGCAAGGCTTCTTATATATGTGCCCTTTGAGCATCCGACGTCGACCGTAAGGTCCCTGCCGTTCCGCTCAATGAGATCAATGGAATTTATCCGCACCTTTCTCGGCTCGCGGACGATCTCTTCCCCGCTTCTCGCAAGTTCGTAAAGCTTTTTTCCGTTTTTCTTTATCGCCGAATACATCGGCGGCACCTGCATATATTCACCGATGAAGCTGCGAAGCACCCTGCCGAGCTCTTCGTCCGAAACATCGACGGCGCTCTCGGATATGACCTTGCCCGTAATGTCAAGCGTGTCGGTCGTTATACCGAGCCTTATGCACGCGAGATACCTCTTGTCCTGTTCGGTAACATACCCGCAAAGCCTTGTCGCTCTTCCTATGAGCACCGGCAAGACTCCCGTTGCAAGCGGATCAAGTGTTCCCGTGTGCCCCGCACGCTTTTCGGAATATATTCTTCTTATTGCCGCGACCGCGCCGAAAGAGCTTATTCCCGAGGGCTTGTCTGCAAGAATAAGTCCGTTCATTCGTGTCTACCGCATCTTTCTATCTCGGCGAGCGCACTCCTCAGTACGGCATCGACCGCCGACTCTCTTGTGCCTTCCATACGGCAGCCGGCGGCACATTTGTGCCCTCCTCCGCCGAGAGCGGCGCATATTTCTGCGGCATCGTACGGCGGAAATGTTCTGACGGATGCCTTGAACACTCCTTTTTCCCGCTCCTTAACGGTTATTCCCACCGATACGCCTTCAATGGTTCTGGGAATTGCCGCCACTCCGTCCAGCTCGGAAACATCCGCTTCCGGAGACGACAGTGTCTCATAATCGAGTACGGTGATCGCAAGCACCCCGTCCGCATAAAAGGTCATATTTTCATACGCTTTTTTCTCAAGGAACAACCTGCCCTTGGTCACCGTCTCAAAAAACAGACGGTTTACGAATTTGAAGTCGGCGCCGAGGCGCATAAGCTCCGCGGCGGCAATGTGTGTTTCGGGGCGCGTGTTGCCGTATTTGAAACAACCCGTGTCGGTCGCAATGCCCGTATAAAGG
>CAKRVQ010000279.1 GCA_934408795.1 uncultured Eubacteriales bacterium | reverse complement strand
GGGTTATTCCCGCATCAAGAGCGTAATCCAGACCCTTATCGGCACATATAACGGTGTCCGCGGCGGCGGCAGCCTCCGCCATCAGTGCCCGCTCCTCACAGACGCCGCCCGCAATGATAAGCACTCGTCCTACTTCTTTTTGAACTTCCATTTATCGATATCCTTAATACTGTCGTAAATAATGCAATAGTTTCTGTGCCTGCCCGCGTCGATCTTTCCTTCCTTAACCGCTTCTATGACCGCGCATCCCTTTTCACAGGTGTGAGAGCAGTCGGTAAAACGGCATTTATCGGCATATTCTCCGAATTCCTTAAAAGTGTAGGGCAGCTCGGTCACGGTCACTGTCTCGCAGCTTTCAAGATCGAATGAGGAAAATCCTGCGGTATCGGCGATGTATTTTCCGTCAAGCTTATACAACTCAGTAGTTCTTGTGGTATGCCTTCCCCTGCCGAGTTTAAGGCTCACCTCACCGGTCTTCAGTGTCGCATCGGGCAGTATCAGGTTCAAAAGGCTTGACTTTCCCACCCCGGAGTTACCGGTAAATACATTCACCCCGTCCGCAATATACGATTTGAGCTCTTCGATCCCGAAGCCGTCTTTGCAGGATGTAACGACTGCCGTGTAGCCTGCGTCCCTGTAGATCTTTTTCAATCTTTCGGCATCGCCGTCGTCCGACTTATTAAAGACAACGACCGGTTCTATTCCTTTTTTGGCGCATACTGCCAGTTCGCGGTCAATAAGCAGTGTATTCGGTGCCGGCAGGCTCATTGACGACACGATGAACACCCTGTCCACATTTGCGACAGGCGGACGCACAAGGGCATTTTTTCGCGGCAATATCTTTTCAAGTACGCCCTTATCACCGTTCGGTGTGAAAATAACGATATCCCCCGCCATCGGCGACTCCGAGCCCATGCGAAGGGCGCCTCTTGCCTTGCATTCCACAACGGCACTGCCGGTATCCGCATAATAGAAGCCGGCAGTTGCCTTAATTATTCTTCCTTCAGCCATCAATTACTGTTATCGAGTACCACTGTTGCGGTACCTTTATCGAAATCGACTTCGTATACGATATAGAGTACATCTGTCCCCTCGGGATCCTTAAAATACACCTCGACCGTTTTGACTCCGCCCTTGGACTTGTAATCGGTTTCGTGCTTCAGTGCGATCTTTACCTTTGATGTCTCGGCGGGGTTGAACGAGGAGGATTCCGCGAGCACGCTTCCGTCGCATCTCGCATACAGGACCGACGAATTGCCGACGATGATCTCGGAATTGACAGGGCATTCAAGCTCTGCGGCATAATAGTTCTTTCCGTTGCTGACATAGAGTTTAACGGCGGTGCCCTTTTCCACCTGGGCTCCGTCCTTGACTCCCGGCTCCTGGGCTGCTACATAGCCCGAGGGCAGACCGGTCGCGGCGTTGATCTTCTTTCCGTCAAGGGTATATCCGTTACTGTAGACCTCAATGGGATTTCCCGAAACGGTCAGACCTGCGGTCTCAAGTATTTTCTTTGCGGAATCAAGTTTATTCTTGCTGACATCGGGCATATTCACCATCTGTGCGCCCGGGGCCTTTGCAACATCCACCGTTATAACGGTGCCTTCGTAAACGGTCTCCCCTGCGGCGGGGCTTGTTGTTATGACGGTTCCCGCGGTGTATGCATCGGTTTCTATATACCTTATCTCATAAGCAAGCTTAGACTTTGTAAGCAGCGCAGCCGCTGCCGAGACGGTCAATCCTTCGGTTGCGGGAACATCCGTCTGTACATTTCCCTGAGATACGGTCAGTATTATTTTTTGGGTCTTCTTTATGACCTTGCCTTCGTTTTGGGATTGAGCGATAACTATTCCCGGTTCGTAATCGCTGTTGTACTCATACTTAGCCTCAAAAGAAAAGACATTTCCGTAATCCGCAAGTACCTGCGTATAGGTATGGCCGCGGAAAT
>CAKRVQ010000278.1 GCA_934408795.1 uncultured Eubacteriales bacterium | reverse complement strand
AGCGGCTCGCCGCGGTTGGCGTACTCGTCGAGCGGGGTTATCCTGATCACAATGCCGCCTTTGAATCGCTTTTGCGGCGGCAGAGTGTAAAGGTATTCGTCGGCATCAAGGTGTGAGGTTCCGTTTGCGATGCCGGTCGTAATACAGTTCCAGTTGCCGTCCGTCCAGTATTCGTTGATCTTTTTCCCGCCGGCGTCCGTGATTTCGATAATATAGTGGTGCACAAGGGCGGACGATACCGCGGCGGGAAAACGCAGGGCTATTATAATACCGCCTTTGTCATCCGTTTCGGTCGTTGTGCTTATTGCCGATCCGTCGGGAAACTGCGGCGCGGGAATTTTTCCCCTTATATCCGAGAGAGGAATGAGATGGCTTTTGTCCTTTTTCGGGGCTGCAAGACACCAGTCGTTGCCGAAAGATGCAACATCCCCGTCGACATATCGGCAGGAGAGCATCTGCAGTGTACTCATATACGGGACCTTATCGCGCGTGGCTCTGTCGGGATTTTCAATGCCGCCTCTTGTCTTTACCGTGTTTTCGGTTCTCGCAGACGATCTTCCGAGCATAAGTCTTTTGATCCGCAGATCGCCGAATCTGTCTATTTCGGCGTAAAGTGCCATGCCGCCGACAGATCCTGTTCTCTTGTCATCAAGAAAGGGTGAATTGTCGCCCCACAGGTCTGCACTGCCCGATGACGGCACATTGACGGCGGTGTAATCGCGGCACATTATCGTCGATTCAAGCAAATCGGAATAATGTGTGTGTCCGCTGAAGTATACGACCTGCGGGTACTTTTTTAACACCTCATGGATCCCTCCGACGGTCGACTTTGCCCAATCTGCCGCCCTGTCAAGCATCATATCGGTGCCGAAGACTCCGCTTTCCTTTATCGGTGAATGTGCGCCGACGAAAATATATGAATCGGGCTCTTCATTGACAAGTCTTTCAAGGGTCTTGTCTATCCATTTGAGCCGATCGTCGGTGTAAAAGGCATTCGGATGATACCAATCTATTTCCAAGACAAGGATGTGGAAGGCTTTCCCCTCCTTTTCAAGGCGGATATGATAATTTCCGCCGCCGTTTCCGAAAGAGGAATCCGGCTCATAATCATCAAGAAGGAAGTACTTACGGTATATTTTCTCCCATCCCTCAACTCCGAGGTAATAAGGCTCGTTATTTCCCCAGCAGGTATCGTGATTGCCGTATCCTATTGCAAATTTCGGTTTTACGTCACTGTCCTCAAAAATGCCGTCCGCCGCCGAACGCATAACGCTGCAGAAGGTCTCAACCTGCTCGCGACATCCGAATGAGGTATAGTCGCCCGTCATCATAACCGCGTCAAGTCTGTTTTCGGAAATCTTCTTAAAGGCAGCAAGGGTGTTTGTAAACCTTTGTGAAGAATCGGTCAAGGCCTTTCCGTCATATTCCGCATAACATATGTGCGGATCAGACATAATACCTATCCTGAACAAAACATCATTTTTGTTAAATCCGCAGTTATTCATCATACTCTCCTCCGAATCCTCAATATATCAATATAAGTCAAATACATACGGGAGTGCATGCCCGAGCTGCCCGTTTATGTTACCACACATTCTGTTTTTGTGCAAGGCAAAACGGAAGAAGTTCCTGTGCTTTCTTCTGTTTAAGCTGACGGGAATGATCCGACTGAGCCGCAGCAACCCGACCGAGGGCAGCGCCGCCCACGCCGAAGGCGCGGTGAACGGGCGTCGGCACACTTTAATTTCCGAAAGGCTCTGTTGTTTTGATAAGGCGACATTCCTTTATCATACTTTGCCGCCCGTTTTGCGCCCTCCTTGTCGGAGGGCGCGCGGCGCTGCCCGCGGTAGGGAGTGCTGCCTTAAGCCAAAATAGGCGTCGGGATTCGGACCGTTCCCGTCAGCTTAGCTTTATGTTCTTAAAAACGGGTCGGGCGGACGGGATTTCCCGTC
>CAKRVQ010000277.1 GCA_934408795.1 uncultured Eubacteriales bacterium | reverse complement strand
GATCTGCATAATACTCTGACCGACCGTTGGATCGCACACCGTCTGCCGACGGAGCAAAACCGCGCCCCTCGGGGCTGCGGCACCTGCCCGCCTAACGGTCGGTCAGAGTATTATGCAGATCAGTCCGTTGCAGCCCTCGTTGATCACCTTTTCAAGTGTTTCGCCGAGGCGCATACGCGCATCCTGCGGCATATGACTGAGCTTTGTATGAAGTCCTTCATTTACAAGCTCATGAAGCGATTTTCCGAAAATGTTGGAATCCCATATCTTGGTCGGATCCTCTTCAAAGCCCTTGAGCAGGTACATTACAAGATCCTCGCTCTGCCTTTCCGAACCGACGACGGGATTGACCTCGGTCGTTATATTTGCCTTCATCATATGTATCGACGGTGCGCTTGCACGGAGGCGGACACCGTATCTGCCGCCCTGCTTCACTATCTCGGGCTCCTCAAGATGCAGTTCATCTATTGACGGCATAACGATACCGTAGCCCGTGGCCTCGACCTCGTCAAGTGCATCCTTGACCTTGGAATACTCCGCTTTTATGCGTGAAAGCGCAAGCACCTCCGCCATAAGTTCCTGTTCATCCGATACCTTTATTCCGGTCGCGTCGGAAAGCACCCTGTAGAACAACGCACTGTCGATCTCGACCTTCATATGAGCAATTCCGCTGCCGAGATCGGTCTCGTCATATTCGGCGCAGATCACATTTTCGGTCGCCCCGAGAGCCTCGCGCAGGCGTTCCAGTCTGCTTATTTTGGTGATACCGTCAGCCGCGGTCCTTATGCTTTCAAAAAGTCCGCTTCTTATCGGGTCATCGGCGCCGAGGGCGGATATCCACTTCGGGAATGATATCCTGATCTCGCGGACGGGGAACTCGCAAAGAACATTGTATATTATTTCTTTTATGTTCGCTTCGTTAAGCTCAAGGCAGTTTACCGGCACTACCGACACACCGTACTTGCCGCTCAGCTCTGCGGCAAGCTTTTGCGTATGCTCCGACTCCGGATACATAGAATTGAGCAGCACAACAAACGGTTTGTTGATCTGTTTAAGCTCCTCGATGACCCTTTCTTCCGCCTCTTCGTATTCGGGGCGCGGAATGTCGCTTATCGAGCCGTCGGTAGTGACTACCAGACCTATTGTAGAATGCTCGGTTATGACCTTTTTTGTACCTATTTCCGCCGCCATATTAAATGGTATCGGCTCTTCGTACCACGGCGTCATAACCATTCTCGGGGCATCGTCTTCAATGTACCCGAGGGACGACGGCACAATGTATCCAACGCAGTCGATAAGGCGCGTTTTGAAGGAGCATCCGTTTTTGAGCTTGACTTCGACCGCCTTTTCGGGGATAAATTTCGGCTCCGTCGTCATTATGGTTCTGCCCGCAGAAGACTGCGGCAGCTCATCCGTTGCACGATCCTTACTGTAGGAAGAATCCATATTCGGGATGACGAGCTCATCCATAAACCTTTTTATAAACGTAGACTTTCCGGTTCTGACCGGACCGACCACTCCTATATAAATATCGCCGCCCGTGCGCTTGGCTATATCCTCATAAATATCTACCGTGCTCATACGATTTCCTCCGTCACTCTTGTCTTTGTATATGGATATGCGCGACGGAGGACATTTATGAACACATCTCTTTTTTCGCCGCCCGCATGAAACGGGCAGACCCCGAAAACAAAACTTCAAAATAAAAAACTTGATTTTAGCGGTCGGAGCGTTTATAATTGTTTTTGCGGTGTAAAGAGGTGGCCGCTCGCAACCCCCTCTTTCACTTGTGACAATATATGCCGGTGTGTTGGAATTGGCAGACGAGGCGGACTCAAAATCTACTTCGCGCTTCATACCGCCTTGGCGGAAACCCTTGATTCTGCAAGGCTTTTTCAAAACTGAATATGTAATTTGGTTTTAATGTCCCTCCATGATGTCCCTCCGTTTTCTCGGTTGG
>CAKRVQ010000276.1 GCA_934408795.1 uncultured Eubacteriales bacterium | reverse complement strand
AGACGGCGGTTCGGGGCTTGCGTTATATTCAGCTGATTGCGATCATGTCGCAACTATCGGTTATCAGTCGGTGATGGTGCGCTGAGTTTCCTTATCAAAGATGTGGATCTTCGAAGGATCAAGAGCGATCTTTATAACATCGCCGGCGTGGCAGGTAGAAGTAGGAGCAACTCTTCCGTTAAGAGTCTGACCTTCGCAAACGGTGTAGATATATTTTTCCGCACCCATGAGCTCGGTAACTTCAACCTTGGTCTCGACAACTCCGTCGGGCAGAGCTTCGATGTAGTTATCCTCATCGTGCACATGCTCGGGACGGATACCGAATATGATATCCTTATCAATATAAGGAACGAGGCAATCCCTGTAGTTCTTCTCTGCGGGAAGCTTGATCTTATATTTTACGCCGGGGCGGTTCTTTGTGTCTTCGGAGCCGAATTCAACAAAGAATGTACCCTTATCCTCAAGCAGCTTGGCTTCTACAAAGTTCATCTGAGGAGAGCCGATGAAGCCCGCAACAAACATATTGACGGGGTGCTCATAGAGCTTTTGGGGAGAATCGACCTGCTGGATAACACCGTCCTTCATAACAACTATACGGGTACCCATTGTCATAGCTTCGGTCTGGTCGTGAGTAACATAGACGAATGTGGTTCCGAGACGGAGGTGGAGCTTTGATATCTCGGTACGCATCTGTGCACGGAGCTTAGCATCAAGGTTGGAAAGCGGCTCATCAAGAAGGAAGACCTTAGGCTCACGGACTATAGCACGACCGAGAGCGACACGCTGGCGCTGACCGCCGGAAAGAGCAGCCGGTTTGCGCTGGAGAAGGTGGCTGATATCGAGGATTCTCGCAGCCTCTTCGACGCGGCGGCGAATCTCCTCCTTAGGAGTTTTGCGAAGCTTAAGACCGAATGCCATGTTATCGTAAACGGTCATATGCGGATAAAGAGCGTAGTTCTGGAAAACCATGGCGATATCTCTGTTTTTGGGGGCGATATCGTTGACAAGTTTATCACCTATATAGAGCTCACCCTCGGAGATCTCTTCAAGACCGGCTATCATACGGAGAGTTGTGGACTTACCGCAGCCGGAAGGACCGACAAGGATTATGAATTCTTTATCCTTAATTTCAAGGCAAAAATCCTTAACGGCTTCTACGCCGCCGGGATATCTTTTATAAATGTGCTGCAAAGAAAGACTTGCCATATTTTTTCCTCCAAAGTATTCGGTTTCTACATTAAGAATTATACCATTCGACGGGGTGTTTTACTATGGTATAAGTCATCAATCTTTTAAAATTTTTTCTGTGTAAATTGCATACGGCGGCAAACGCCTTGGTATGTATTTGTTGATTTTTAAGAACGATAATCCGATACATTTATATAAATTATACAATCACGGTTTAAATCGTTTTTCGGCATCGGACTCGGTGCCGAAAAGCTTCACACCGAGCGCCGCGGCTGCTCCGTTTCACGGCATTATCGCCGCTTCGCGGTTGTGTGACGCCGCCGTTGTTGTCCCGCAATGCCTCGGCTCCGCACCGACTTAATCCCGCACGGTTACCGCCGCACCTCAAACTAAAGGATATTGACGCCCGCCTTTTTGAGTTCTTCCCTTACCGAGCTTTGCCAGACCGAGGACTGGACCTCTCCTATGTGCATTTTCTGGAGGAGAAGCATACAGAGTCTCGACTGACCGATCCCTCCGCCGATCGTGAGCGGAAGCTCGCCCGAGGCTATGCCCTTGTGATAATCGTATTTCATTCGGTCGAGGCAGCCCGCGTGGCGAAGCTGGGTCTCAAGAGACTCGGCGTTTACCCTGATGCCCATCGACGATATTTCTATCGGCATATCAAGGACATTGTCCCAAAACAGAATGTCGCCGTTGAGACGCCAATCGTCGTAGTCGGGTGCTCTGCCGTCGTGTTTGACACCGCTTTTGAGTTCGTAGCCTATCTGCATAACAAAAACGGTCCTATGC
>CAKRVQ010000275.1 GCA_934408795.1 uncultured Eubacteriales bacterium | reverse complement strand
GTATCCCTGCTCTATATGGGTGATGAAGTTTTCCACCGCCTTGGGTGCGCCCTCGGGGAAGAGTCTGAGCTTTATGTCGCCTTTATTTGTATGCAGGACCGCGACCTTTTCGCCCTCTGCGGGGAGCTCGGTCTGGAAGCCGTACTCCTTATCGGGATAAGCGGTATCGACATCGTTTGTCAGTCCCAAAAAGTCCTCAAATTTATCGGCGTACGCTTTATATTTGTCATAGTTGGAAAAGTCATCGTCCGCAAAGCGGGAAAGGTCAAGGGTATAGGTGACTCCGTCCACCTCTTTTGTGAATATGTAGTCTTCCTTGCTCAGCTTGGATTTGCATCCTGTCAGTGTAAGCGGCAGCATAAGGCATACCGCCGCGATGATCGCCGAGATGCGTTTTATCTTCATGATCGGTCTTCTCCTTTTTTGTTTTTCCGGCTTCCTTGTTTCACGGTGGTCGGGTCGTTTTTTAAATCGAGGTGATTTTCGGATCGGGATGTTTTTCCCCACCCTCAAATCAGAGCGTTTCGATCGTAACGGTGTTTATTATTACGGGGGTAAGGGGTTTGTCGTTACCGTCCGTTTCGGTCGCGGCTATCGCGTCGACAATATCCATTCCCTCATACACCTGACCGAACACGGTATGATGATAATCAAGCCACGGCGTACCGCCGTTTTCTTCATATGCCTTTACCGCATCCGACGGAAAATATTTCTCGCCGAGATCGCGCATCTGCTCCGCCATTCCCTCGGGAATGCTTTTTGCCTGAACGATAAAGAACTGACTGCCGTTGGTTCCGGGACCTGCGTTTGCCATTGAAAGAGCGCCTCTGAGATTATGAAGCTCGGGAGTGAATTCGTCCTCAAAGGTCCTGCCCCAGATGCTCTCGCCGCCGCATCCCGTTCCGGTCGGATCACCGCCCTGGAGCATAAAATCGCGAATCACGCGGTGAAATGTCAATCCGTTATAATATCCGTTTTTTGAATGGGTGGTGAAATTCTCCACCGCCTTGGGCGCAAAAGACGGAAAAAGTCTTATCTTTATATCTCCCGCCGAGGTCGACATCGTTGCTATAATATCGCCTTTTTCGGGAGCTGCGATCTGGTTTACAGGCATGGCTGTACCTCCGTATTTATAATGAGTTCTGCACATTACTCCCACCATTTTCTCATATCCGGGCAAAATTTACAACTGTTTTTCAAAAAAATTGTTAAAATCGAGCTTCGCCGCTTGTCAATCTGCGCTTGTTGTGTTATTATGTTAATATAATTAACAAGCTGTGCGGGCGAACACCGATCACCGTTCGCCGAGACGCGGAGAGTCTAAAACATCAAGGAGTAAGAATATGAAGTGCCCCTTTTGCTGCTGCGAAGAAAGCAAGGTAATTGATTCGCGTCCAACCGACGAAGGCGAAAGAATACGCCGCCGCCGCGAGTGCCTGAACTGCCAAAAGCGTTTTACGACCTATGAGATCATAGAAAGTCTGCCCCTCATCGTTATCAAGCGCGACAAGACCCGTGAGATCTTCGACCGCGAAAAGCTGTTAAACGGGCTTTTGCGTGCCTGCCAGAAGCGCCCCGTTTCGGTGGACACCCTTGAAAACCTTGTCGACGAGATCGAAGCGAGTCTTCAGAATTCGCTTGAACGCGAAGTCACGAGCGAAAAGATAGGCGCCATGGTAATGGATCGGCTCAAGGACATTGACGAGGTGTCATATGTACGGTTTGCCTCGGTCTACCGTCAGTTTAAGGATATCAACACCTTTATGGAAGAGCTGAACAAGCTGCTCAAAAAATAAACGGTTACGCCTTGCAATTGAGCGCGCCGCATTCCCCGCAAAGGGAGTGCGGCGCGCTTTTTTTGTACGAAAAGGAAAAAGGTGCCGCGCAAGCGGAGACGCGCGCAATGCGGAAGTAATAAGTAAAAGTGCATAGCGAAGAAGTAAAGTGTCGGCTTCGCCGACAAAGCGGCAGGGTTCCGACT
>CAKRVQ010000274.1 GCA_934408795.1 uncultured Eubacteriales bacterium | reverse complement strand
CATAAGTACTGCAACAATGAGATAGTGAATATGATCCTCTCTTCGCATGAGGAACAGATCAAGCAGGAAAGAATAAATTTCACATATGCCGTTGAACTTCCCGAGACCTTACCGTTTTCCGATGTGGATATAACCGCCATACTGTCAAACGCCCTTGAAAATGCGATAAAGGCAGTGGTCAAGCTTCCCGACGACGATAGGTGTATTCGCCTTGATATGAAAATGAACGGCGGTAAATTACTGTTGTCACTCAAGAACAGGTTTGCCGAGTTCCCTGTGTTTGTAAACGGTCTGCCGACCGCATCGATGCCGGGGCACGGCTTCGGAACGCAGAGCATCAGATATATGACCGAAAAGCTCAACGGCAACTGTCGGTTTTCGGTTGAAAACGATTGGTTCGTGCTGCAGGTGATACTGTAGACCGAAAGTTCGGTCCGCATTCCGTAAATGCCACTGTCGCTTCGTGATCACAATATAATCCGCCCCGCCGACAATTCCTGTCGGCGGGGCGGATCGTTATACATTATGTCTGTCGGTTTGTTATTATGCCGATCGGCTTGTTATTCGGCAAGTATGCGGTTCCACAAGCTCTCGTAATAACTCCTTGTGTCAACATCAAGATCGTAGAAATACTGTGTCTTCGGCATTTCGCTTTCGCTCGGATAAAGCATGGATGAATAATTGAATTCGGTGCCGTCATCAAGTTCGACCGTGAGACCGTCAAGATATTCTTTGTTGCCGGAAACGGTAAGGTTCGGCGAGGCGTAGTTGATATACTGAGCGTTTGCAAGAGCGATCTGAGGTTCAAGCAGGAAGTCGATGAACATCATTGCCGCTTCGACATTCTGAGCGCTTGAGGGAATGCAGACTGCGTCCACAAAAATGTTGGTGCCCTCTTTGGGGTAGAAGAACCGCAGCTCGGAATTGTTCTCAAGCATCGTCACGCAATCGCCTGCGTAATAAGGAGCAACCGCGGTTTCGCCTGTCTGCATAAGGCTGAAGACATCGTCCATTACGAACTTTTTCAAAAGCTTTTTCTGCTTTGAGAGCAGCTCGGCGGCTTCGTCCCAATCCTTTTTATCGGTCGAATTGACATCCTTCCCGAGATACATCTGAGCGATTCCGAAGGCATCGCGCGGATTGTTGAAGGTCAAAAGCTTTCCCGAATACTTTTCGTCAAAGAGTATCCCCCAACTGTCGGGAGTGCCTTCCACCATGGTTGAATTGTAGACCAGACCGACCATACCGACATTATAGGGCACGGAGTATTCGTTGTTTTCGTCATAATACATTCCCTTGTAACGGGGATCGACATTTCCGTAGTTTGCAAGCTTTGAGGTGTCGATCTTTTTGAGCATATTCTCGCTCGCAAGGCGTTGTATCATATAATCGGAAGGAATGATGATGTCATAGGAAACACTTCCGCTTTTGAGTATTGAATACATACTCTCGTTGCTGTCGTAGGTAGTATAAGAGACATTTATACCGGTGAGCCTCTCAAATTCACGCTCTACATTTATCGAGCCTTCGGCACCGTCCGAAATATACTCGCCCCAGTTGTAAACATTGAGGGTGGTACCCGAAAGACTCTTGTCGTATTTACCCGTGAGCTTGGATTCGTCGATCTTTGACGACGAACTGCAGCCCGCAAGCGAGAGTGATGAAACGATGATCGCCGAAACGGTAAATACCGAAAACACCTTTTTTATCATATTTTTTCCTTCCTTTCGTTGCTGTCGGATCTTGACTGTATCACATTGTAAACAATGAGAAGAACAAAAACGACAAGCAGGATGATCGTATAGAGTGCGTACACGGTGGGCTTCATCGGCTTTCTCACCATATCGTAAATAAGTATGGGGAGGGTCTGAAAATGTCCGCTCGTAAAGTAACTTATAACAAAATCGTCAAGAGAAAGCGTGAATGCCATTATAAAGCCTGTGATGATACCGGAGCTCGCGGCAGGGAGAATCACCTTCATAAATGTTTTTGAGGGCGTGCATCCGAGATCGAGAGCTGCTTCGGGTAAGA
>CAKRVQ010000273.1 GCA_934408795.1 uncultured Eubacteriales bacterium | reverse complement strand
TTCATAAACTGTATATCCTGTATGTCGACGTCTTTCATTTTGTCTCCGTTTCATTAAATCGATCTGCTTATGGTCAGCTTAGGTGAATAATAATAAATCCGAACCGGCCTAAAATGGTGTATTTTCGGCGTATTATCACTTGTCGTTTTTATAAAGGCGGGAAAGCCTTGTTGCATCCTCCGCATAAAAATCCGCAGCGAAAAAACTGATTCGGATTATTATTGTTTGCCTAAGCAAGGGTGCCGAGAACCTGATAAGAGACCGCCTTGAGTGCAAGAACAATTATAACGATTATCATACAGGGTGATGACATTGCCGATGTCAGGGTCGATTTTATGTCGGTGATCGAAGGATCCTCTTCTACCTTGAGAAAGTCGGGTGAACGCCGCGAGAGAATGAGTGCACTTACAAGCGCCGCCGAGCAGGCGACCATAAAGTATATTGCGGAAATGACCGACACGGTGCCGTCCGACACATCCTTTGTCGCGTAATCGAGTATGACCGACATAAAGTTATTTAAAAAATGTATCGCCATCGGGACCCACATACTGCCCGTCTGCACATAAGCGATCGCAAGACCGAGTCCCGTGATGAAGGCAAAGGGTATTTGAACAAAGTTTCCGTGCATCATACCGAAAAGAAACGCGGATATGAATACTGCGGTTGACTTGGATGTCTTTTCGGTTATCAATCCCATGGTGATGCCGCGGTATGCGAATTCTTCAAACAGTGCGGGCAAGACCGCCACCGTGAATGCAGACAGTATGAATCCGCCGATGCCTGAGGGGAGGTCGATGTCATTGTATACGGGCGGGATGCCGATGATTGTCATAATGTTGCCGAGAATATTTGAGACGATATTCCCTATCATTGCAACTCCGAGACCGAAGAACACGAACGGTACGGCAAGCCCTTTTTTCGGTTTTGAATAGCTCATCGTACTTCTGAGAGACTTCTTTGAGAATTTTGACGCTATGAGAAAAGGGATAAACATTATGAAGGGCGAATACAAAGCGTTTATAATTAAATTCAGCGTGGGGTCTGAAAGAATATTGCTGTTTCCCGAAGAGACCATAAGAAAAGCACTGACGACGGTAAGAACGACGGAAAATATCTCCGCAAAGCCCTGAGACAACAGGACCGCGCCGCCCGCGCGATTGCCCGCAGCCCTTGCGTTTCGCCGCAATTCCGTTCTGTCGTCGACAGCCTCGTTAGGTATCTGCGTGACCGATGCGGATGCAGACTCGACCGCGACTGATGTGAGATTTACGCCGTTCGGGTTTTCCATACTGCAATGCTCCTTAATATTATATAAAGGTTATTCGATCTAAAATTACAACAATGGTCGATTAAAAAATGCCGCACGCGGCACTGATTCGACAAATTTATTATACATTATATGATTTCAAATGTAAATAAAAAGGTCGGCGATTGTTATAATAATCTTAGCACAGGCTGGTAATTATCGAGGGAACAAGAGAATAATCAAACGAGCACGAGCTGAAGACTATCAACAACGCGGGCGGTTATGCTGACGCGGGCAGTTATCGTGGGTGCAGTCATCGTGCGGGCGGGTAATTATTGTTTACACGGGTTCGCAAGGAAAGCGGTTGTGAAAAGCGCCGGGGAAGAGAACCGATCGGGCGGCAGCGCCGCGATGCGCGCCGAAGGCGCGCATAAAAAACGGGCACGGCAGTCAAAGGCATCGCGTTTTGCGGCGGATCTGCAATTCGGCTTACTTAAAAAAAGTGCTTAAGGACATTCGCCGCCGTGCCTGTTTCGCGCCCTCCCGAGGGAGGGCGCGCGGCGCTGCCTTAAAAATAAACTCGCCGCCCGGCGCCGACTGCCGCTCGGCGGAAGATTCACAATGCCGCGTCTCATATCGGGTTTATTTGTTTCGCGCGAGGCGGTGTGCGGGGGTGTCTGACCGCTCCTGTTACGCTTGCCGCGTTTGTCGTGTTTGCTTTTTAGTGAACTGCATTCTTTACGGCAACCCCTTGTGGCTGCTCAATGTCGAAAATTTAGGCATAATTACTTTATTTCGTTTATAC
>CAKRVQ010000272.1 GCA_934408795.1 uncultured Eubacteriales bacterium | reverse complement strand
GTACTTCGATCCCGCACAGGCAGTTTTCGGCCCACAGTTTTGCCACTTCCCTCGGCAGACCGCTTTCGGATGAAAGACTGTCTATCGTGACGCTGCCTGACGAAATATCCATTTCGTTTCCGAGTATAAGGAAGGCGGCAAACAGATCCGCCTCCCTCTCGTATTTGCCGAGCGACATATAAGTCGATTCACTCAAAAACAATGCGTTTACCTCACCGTGCAGCATCATATGCCCGAGCTCATGCGCTATGCAATAGTCGATCATATCCTCCTGCAGCGAAGTGTTCACTATGATCGCATAACCCTCGCCGTTTGAATACAAAAACGCGTTTGTTTTCTCGGGCAGTTCGCACCTCACGACGGGGATCTTCATACATTCACAAATCTTGCGCGGCGATTCGGTACCGCATATAGATCTCAATTCATTTGTCAGTTTGTATATTCTCTCTGCTGATTCGGTCATTCTCTTTTTCTTTGCGCTGCGCGTTGAATACGACTTCCGCTGCCACACACATGGCGTCAAAAAGCTTGTCTGTCTCCTCACTGTTGATCGGCACGCCGTTGAACATAAGCCCCTTTGCCGAGCGGACCTGATTACGCATCTCATTGAGCATATTTCTGACATCCTGCCCCGCGTCGGTTCCTATAAGGTAGCCTGCCGAAACATTGAACAAAGCGCACATGGCGAGTATCGTTTCGATGGGCGGTTCTCTTCGACCCTGTTCGTACATACCTATAGCACTTTGTGAAATACCGAGGCGATCTGCAAGCTGTTGTTGCGTAAGATTATTTTGCACGCGCAGCTCTCTTAACCGCTCACCGCAAACGCTCATGGTCATTCCCTCCATTTTTTAATTTTCATCAACATTGTAACACAATTTGTGTAGTATTGCAATACCAAATATTACAAAAGTTGCCGCAACGTTGTGTTGCAATTGCCGCAATTTTCAGAATTCTACACAAATCGTGATAATTCGACACTGATGCGCTTGATTTTTAACACGATATGTGTTATTATCATATTTGCGGCGAGGGTGCGGCAAATTCCCTCTTCGCAAAATTAACACATATCGTGTAGGAGTGGTAGAAATGACACTGTACGAATTGGGAGAGGAGTACCTTGACCGTGCAGCCCGTCTGACAGACAGGATACACATCCTCTCAAAGCAGAAAACACAACATGAAGGAAACCGATTGCTTGAATTAAAAAGAAGAATTCTTGCTTTGTATGCCGATGCCTCCGATTGCCGTAATACTGCGCGCAGACTGATGAATTACTACGAAAGGATGAGCAAAGATGAACAGAACAACCTTTAGTCTTGAAATATTCGGCGATCGAATGAAACCCACTAACTATCTTGCGGGAGGTACAAACGAAAAGCAGATACATTATTTAAAAGATCAACTGAAGCGAGCCATGGACAGCGAGCTTACGGATAAGCAGCGCGAGATCCTCAATATGTTCTATTTCGGAGGAATGAGCGTTACCGAGATCGCAGACAACTGCGGCGTGAACAAGTCCACTGTCTCCCGTCATTTAAAAAGAAGCAGAGAAAAGCTTCATGATGTTCTGAGTTACGGGTTCTCCCCTGTGTGGAGGGATTGACACCGTTCAATTTGAGTAAACCTATTAAAGAGCAATCAGTTAAAAGCAGATCTGCAGGATTTTCGGCATCAAGACATCGTTTGATCGGATATTGCTGTTGTCGGTCGGCACGGGCAGATACGGTTTTTCTGTACGGTCCGCCCCGACCGCTGCCGTTTTCGTCGCCGATGATACGGCCGATACGGCGCTTTAATGAAAAAAGCTCCCGCTTAAGACCATCTTAAGCGAGAGCTTTCATTTACTTCCGTGAGTCCCGAAACGGCACAGGGCTCACAAAGCCCTGCACTTAATTATCAAAGATCTGTGCGTATTTTTTGTTCTTTCCGACATATTTGAGTATTTCTCTTCCCGCAGTCATAAAATAGGGATAATCCTCAAGTGCGGGTGCGAGTTTTTCGAATTCGGCAGCCTTTCCCTTGAATGCTCCGGCGACTATCACGCCGCAGATC
>CAKRVQ010000271.1 GCA_934408795.1 uncultured Eubacteriales bacterium | reverse complement strand
CAGGTGAGAGGTGTGGATTTTATAAAAAATGCGGTAAAGGAGGGCAAAAACCACCCGAAAAGCGGAAAAGCATCCACCGCTCCTCGTGTTTCATACAGGACCGAAAATAATTTTTCGAAAGACGGGGACGGAACCCGATTCGAAGCTGAAAATACGAAATTTGAGCGCAAAACCACGACAAAAACACAGAGAGTATCCACCGAGCCGTGCGTTTCATTCGGACGCAAAAAAATATTTTTGAACAGTGTTACATTCGGTGCGGATCAGCCGAAAAAGGCAGGTGAGGAAGGTGGAAAATCCCCGAAAACCGCAAAAGCGTCCACCGATCCTGGTGTATCAAACGAGCCCAAAAATAATTTTTCTGCTCGGGCGGCGAAAGGCGAAAATTCATCAAAATCGGGTGTTGAAGAGGGTGTGGATCGACAAAAAAGAACAAGAATATCCACCTTGCCGGGTGTACCAAATCGACTTAAAAATTTATTTTTGCACGGCGGCTTAACAGAACCGAATTTTGAAAAATTAATGGTTGAAGAGGGAAAAAAATCACAAAAAGCCGTAAAAGCATCCACCTTGCCGGGTGTATCAAAATCGGCAAAAACGACAGGTGAGTTGTCCGTTTTCGGAACAGTTGCCCTTATATCCGTTACTGCGGTTTCGGGCAGCCTGCTCGGAAAGATAAAAATACCTTTTGCTGGTGTCGGTCTCGGCAGCTCGGGCGGGATCCTCATTGTCGGATTCCTTTCGGGTGCTCTTTTCAAAGCATCGGGGTGGGGGATCCCGCGAAAAAACACGGTTGATCCTTTGCGAATGCTCGGATTATTTATGTTTTTCATCGGCTCAGGTGTCCCCGCGGGTGAAGCGGTAGGCGCCGTGATAACACCGTTTAACGCCGCATTGGGCTTGGTTGTCTCGCTGATTGCGGTATCTTTCGCTTGTGTCACCGCAAAGCTTGCTGCATCAAAGAACAGTGTGACGACACCATCTGTTATCGGCGGCGCCATGACAAGCACGCCTGCCCTCAATATTCTGACCGAGCAGGGCTCGTCGCCGCCGGATACGGTAGCATATTCGGCTGCCTATCTCGGCGCACTGTTTACGGCAGTGGTCGGTATCAGAGCACTTGCCGCATTGATGTAAGAATTTTCGGCAGCGGGTCGGCATATCATCGGGCGAGTATTGCCTGATACGGTGCGGCAGCGCCGCGCGCCCTGCGTTTGCGGGGCGCGGAGGGGGGCGCAGGGTCACCGACTCCGTTGGAGTTTCTCAATAAGCGAAGCATTACTTCTTTCTTCGCCGTTGTTATTGCGCCCCCTGCGCCTTAGCGCGCTTCGCGCGCCGCGGCGCTGCCGCTCCCACTCAGCCGCTGCCGTAAAAACGATCCAATAATAACAAGCGCGATACGGCGAAGCCCCGTTGTCAACGATCCTTTATCGTCGGCGAGTCCGTGATAGGTTCCCGTGTCCGCCTTGTCGAGCCTGACATAAGCTTTCTTATAAGAAAAAAGGAGGTATTACTTTGAAAAGAAATAAAGATCCCTCGCGTTGGTTAAAAGCAGCGTCTGTAAGGGCTGCAAAAACCGTGGCACAATCGGCGATCGCCGCAATAGGTACATCGGCACTGCTTTCGCAGGTCGACTGGCGTCTCGTGGTCTCCGCATCATTACTGGCGGGAATACTCTCCATGCTGACAAGCATAGCGGGCCTTCCCGAACTGGAGGACAATAAATGAAGAAGACAAATACGGGATTGGTCGACTATGCGCGAAAAGCCGTGGGACTGCCTTACTGGAACGGCACCTTCGGACAGATCGCCTCGGAATCGCTCTATCGTCAGAAGAAGGCACAATTACCCTCACAATACACTGCAAGCGATTTTCGCCTTCAGTACGGTAAAGTGGTTCATGACTGCTGCGGACTCGTTAAAGGCTATTTTTGGAAGGATTCCTTCAATTCCACACCGCATTACCAAGTAAACGGTTGCCCCGATTGGTCGGTACAGGACTTTTACAACCATTGCACCTTGAAAGGTGCACCCTCGGGTATGCCCGAGATAAAGGGCCTTATAATGTTCAAAACCGATAAAACGGGCGCGTATCATATGGGCGTTTATG
>CAKRVQ010000270.1 GCA_934408795.1 uncultured Eubacteriales bacterium | reverse complement strand
CTCCTGCATATCGCCGTCCATCTCGACGAACACTTCGGCGGCAAGCTCTTTCGGCAGCAGGCGGTAGACGACCGTCTGTGCATATTCGGGCAGCAGCTCAAAAAGCGGCGCGATGTCGACCGCTTCCATTTCAAGGAATATTTCTCTTATCTCCGAAAACCTGCGCGCTTCGGAGAGCTTCTCTATTTTTTCTTCGATTTCTATTTTACTCATCTTGCTTCTCCTCTCGTTTTTCGGCACACTGCAGCCTCCCGCGATCCGTTTTTCGGATCCGGATCATCTGCGTTTGCCTCGGAGAAGCACGGAATGCTCAGAGAACTGTGCACGGCGCGGAAACAGAGCCCGCCCGTGCGGCAATACTCGGGGGTTCCGCGCTTCGTCGGTTATCTGCGTCCACTCCGTTCACCTCTTTCTTGATTTTATAAACTCCCGTGACTCGCCCGTCAGGGCGGGACACACTGCTATTGTAACATAATTTTGCCCGATCTGCAACCTTATAAAACACCGTTGACCGAATGTTTTTTAGCTTTTTTGTCAAGTTTGCCGCGGCGGTCAAAAGATGCTTTCGTCGGCAGCACAGTACCGCATATTTTTTCGCCTTCATGCCGATAATAGCGGTTGAAAGGCGGTTGATTACTTAAACTATGATAACTCTTACACTGTTGATTATCTGCATCGTTAAAAGAAGAAAAAACATCGCGGCATTCCGACTCGACGGCGAAGGTTCGATCGACTTTTCGGGGTACATCGAATTGGGCGGCATAAAGCAATATGTTTCGGTCAGGGGGGAAAACGACCGCAATCCCATCCTGTTGTTTCTTCACGGAGGGCCCGGCGCGCCCGTTTCCTGCGTCTCATACTGCTATCAGCGTCCTCTTGAACGCTCCCTCACCGTGGTCAACTGGGATCAGAGAGGCAGCGGCAGAACATATTACGAAAACGCCGACTGCAGCGGGATAACCATTGACACGCTGGTCACGGATCTTGAGGAGCTCATCGGGTTGTTAAGGGACAAGCTCCCCGGCAGAAAAATATATCTTAGCGGATTTTCTGTCGGCACGGCGATCGCTCTCAACTATCTTTCCCGTCACCCTGAAGGGGTCGATGCCTATATTTCGGTGGGTCAGTGCGTCGATATGAAAAAGGGCCTTGATGTCAACATCGAAAGGGTGCTTTCAAGCGGCAAAAGGGGAGCCCGATTCGACGATGTCAATATGCACCGCCTGCTCGACAGGATCTATGCCTGCACCGAAGGCACCGCGATAGGCGGTATAAAAAACTATATGAGGCTGCAGCGGCTCTTCTCGGGAAGCATATCGCTGGGAAACGAAAAAAGCATTGCGGGATACTTTATTATGGGCTCGGTCTCGCCGTTTCTCGGTGCGCGCGACCTTCGTTGGAAGCTAAAGCAGTGTCTCGACACCAAGGGATATTTTACGGTCGAAAGCGAGCTTATGAAGTATCTGTTCCTTGAATTCGATGCCTCCCGACTTGTAAAGGATTTTCGTATACCCGTTTGCTTTTTGTCGGGTGAGGGCGACTATACCACCCCGGTGTCGCTTGTTAAGGAATACGCCCGCTCCGTGACGGCGCCGAACAAGCGTATGCTGACCGTAAAGCGCGCGGGACATTCTCCGATGTTTGACCGACCCGAGGCTTTTATCGCCGCAATGAACGATGTGATAGCCGAGTTTGCCGTTCGGGCATAAGACAGGGGAGCCTTCATAAAGATGTAGGCTCCCTGCCGCCGACCCCGTTGTCTCACTGCGCCTGATTCCCGACGCGCCCGCCCGCTTGATGAGCCCACCGGCTTGATTCGTCCGCTCGCTTTATGCGCCCGTCATCTTGCAGGCTCGTTCTCTTGATTTGCCTGTTCTCTTGATCCTCCTGTTCTCTTGCCGCGCCCCTCCCGGGCGCGGCGCGGCATGTTTCGACAAAACTCGCTTGACAACATTTTAAAAGACGATATATAATCATCGGTGTGATACCGTATTTACAAAGCGACTTGCGGAGCATCGGCAGGCGGGGCTGCGGTTTTCGGGCACGGACGGTGAATATCATCCCCGCTTAACTTCGCTGCCGAGCGGAATAAACAGGGGCTTGATTCCGGTAAGTTTGAATCTGCAGAAGTGATTCCGGTCCGTTTTTTTGAGCATGGATAC
>CAKRVQ010000269.1 GCA_934408795.1 uncultured Eubacteriales bacterium | reverse complement strand
GTCTCCTGCCGACCGGTGAGCTCTTACCTCGCCTTTCCACCCTTACCGCGTTGTGCCAGCAGCACATCACCCCTTGAGGGGCTGCGCGGCGGTATATCTCTGTTGCACTTTCCCTAAGGTCACCCTCGGCGGCCGTTAGCCGCTATCCTGCCCTGCGGGGCTCGGACTTTCCTCAGCGCGGTACCGAATACGATCCCGCGCCGCAGCCGTTCGGTTCGCTCATACAATGTTATATTATCATATTTGCTCGAATGATGCAAACAAAATATTTACAATACACAAGATAAGAGTGTATAATACTATTAAATGACGCTTTTGCTGCAGGGAGGTGGGTAACACGGCATACACATTCGAAAACGAAGAGCGATTGAGAAAAAAGGCAATGTCTCTGCCTTTACAACCGGGCGTATATATAATGCACGATAAATCAGGCAACATAATTTATGTCGGCAAGGCAAAAGCGCTCAGGAACAGAGTGAGCCAGTATTTCGGTTCTCACAGGGGACACGGTGAAAAGGTCATAAAAATGGTTTCGAATGTCGAGGACTTCGAATACATCGTCTGCGACAGTGAATATGAAGCCCTGATGCTTGAGTGCTCACTCATAAAAAAACATCAGCCGAAGTACAACATCCTTTTAAAGGATGATAAGGGCTATCATTATATAAGAGTGGGAAAGGATAGGTGGCCGACCGTCACTGCAGCCATGCAGATCGGCGATGACGATGCCGAGTATATCGGACCATACTATTCATCGGCAACGGTCAGACAGGTCGTCGAGAGTGCCTGCCGCGCCTTTATGCTGCCGACATGTACCCGTCAGCTCGGCGGAAAAAAGAAAGATTGCCGTCCCTGCCTCAATTATTATATTAAGAATTGCTCTGCGCCCTGTTGTTCAATGATAAGCGAGCAGGCGTACCGCGAATTGGTGGATAACGCCGTCAAATTCATCAAAAACGGTGCAAAAGAGTCACTGACCGAGCTTCGCAAAAAAATGAACGAAGCTGCCGAAAATATGCGTTTTGAACAGGCGGCAATACTGAGAGACAGGATCGCGGCAATCGAAAAAATGGGCGAAAAACAAAAGGTCGTCTCAGGGACCTATCGTGAACAGGATGTCATAGCATCGGCAAATGACGGCAATACCGCCTGCGTAGAGGTGTTTATGTTCCGCAACGGCGATCTTTCGGATCGCAGGGAGTTCATACTCGATATGCTTGAGGATAAGGATGCTCTGTACAGTGAATTCCTCGGGACATATTATTCCGAAAACACTCCTCCGCCGCGAATCTTGATAGATATGATACCATCGGATGCCGAGACTCTTGAGCGCGCACTTTCAGGGTTTGCAGGCAGGTCGGTTCATCTGATCACCGCGCAGAAGGGTGACCAGATGAAACTCAGCGATATGTGCGCCAAAAATGCCTCCGAGCGACTTGCACGCGAACTCGGCTACCGCGGCAGCAGTATGTCGGCTCTTGAAGAACTGAGAGATATTTTGGGACTCCCCGAAATCCCGCGAAGGATAGAATCCTACGATATATCCAATACCTCCGGCAGTGAAAATGTCGCTGGTATGATCGTTTTTGTTGACGGAGCCCCTCATAAGTTATCCTACAGACGGTTTAAAATCAAGAGCTTCTCGGGTCAGGATGACTACCGCTCTATGGCTGAGGTCATGGATCGCAGATTGACCGAGTACGAAAAACAAGAAGACTCAAACGGATTCGCCGTGCTTCCCGATGTGATCCTTCTTGACGGCGGTAAGGGACAGGTAGCGGCGGTAAGATCGGTTATGGAAGAACATCATTTGAACATACCCGTTTTCGGAATGGTAAAGGATGACCGTCACAGGACCCGTGCGATAACGGCAGGAGACGGTGATATTGAAATAAAAGCAAACAGACGCGTCTATACTCTTGTTGCCACAATACAGGAAGAAGTACACCGATATGCGATATCATATCACAGGAGCCTGCGCTCAAAGTCGGGGTTCGGAACTCAGCTTACAAAGATCGAAGGTGTCGGAAAGGTCCGAGCAACGGCCCTTATCAAGCATTTCGGCTCTGTTTCCGCAGTGGCGGCAGCCGATATCGAACAACTGTCAGCCGTGCCGGGCATTGATAAAAAAACCGCAATGTCAATATACAACAATTTCCATTCGGAAGAATAAGCCGGGCAAAGAC
>CAKRVQ010000268.1 GCA_934408795.1 uncultured Eubacteriales bacterium | reverse complement strand
ACTTCTATACCATTGTATTCGGCATGCATTTGTCTGTTACGGTGATACATATACTATGTGTCGGCACTGTTTTAATGATTGTTGTTTACTTTGTCGCACAAGTGTGATAAAATGATATCTGTCAAAAAAGTTAGGATAATGCGACAAGTAATCTTCCGGAGGGAAAAGTTATGACTGTTATTCAGGCGATAATTCTCGGAATAGTGCAGGGGTTGACGGAGCTTCTGCCGGTATCAAGCTCGGCGCATCTCAATTTTATGCCGTGGATGTTCAACTGGCAGATCCCGGATTCCTTTGATCTTGCTCTGCACATAGGAACGCTTTTTGCCATAGTTATATACTTTATCAGGGATTGGATAAAGCTTATTGCCTGCGGATACCGTATTGCTTTTAAGAAGGAAAGGACGCAGACGGGCAGACTGTTTTGGTACATAGTGTTTTCAACGATCCCGACCGGAATACTTGCGCTCTTACTCGACAAGGTCAAAGACAAGATCATAGGCGACAATATAAATCTTGAGATGGGCATCATCGCCGCCGCACTCATCATTATGGGTATAGTGTTGTACGTTGTCGACAAGAAAGCTAAAAGCAGTGTATCGCTTGCCGTTCTCAAGTTTAAGCCTGCGTTTATGATCGGACTGTCACAGGCTCTTGCTGCTGCATTCCCTGGAGTGTCCCGTTCGGGCATTACCATGACTGTCGGAAGAGCTTACGGTCTCGACCGTGAGAGTGCGGCGAGGTTTTCGTTCCTGTTGTCAGCTCCCATGGTTGCCGCGGCGGCAATCGCGAAAATACCCGATTTTATATTCGATGTAAATTTTGTCTGCGGAGTGCTTGCAAGCTTCATTGTCGGAATGCTGGTTATTCGCTTCCTTATGGGATACATCAAAAAGGGAAGTTTCGGCATTTTTGCCGTTTACCGTGTTGTTATCGGTCTTATAATTTACGGAATAATGATATTCAGATGAGTCTTTGTTATCCGACGGTGCGGTTTTAATGCACCGTGGGCATAAGAGGAGTCGGAGGGCGGCTGTCTATGGCAGCCGCCTTATTATTTATTCGGACTTGCTGCGAGGCGGGTGAAGGAGTATCGGGGCAGCGCCGCGCGCCCTCCCCGCCGGGGAAGGGCGCAAAACGGGCGGCGAAGTGTGATAAATGAATGTCACTTTGTTGAAAAACAGAGCTTTCGCAAGATGAAAAGGTGCCGATGCCCGTTTACCGCGCCTTCGGCGCGGGCGGCGCTGCCCCGTGACGGATTGCTGCTTAAAGTCGGTTCGCCTAAGCTGACGGCTATCAACTTAAGGCAGAGGTGATGAGAAGTTTCGGGGCGGACGAGAGGGTGAGCGGGGTGAAAAATTTTTTTACAAAACCTCTTGAAGTTCATATGAACCTGTGATACAATCAAATAAACCCGAAAAAGGAGATGAGACCGATGGAAAAATATGCTCCCGGAACCGTAATGCCTTATTCCGAGATCGGCGAGGGAATGTTTTCGTTATTTAAGCCTATGATAAAAGCGGCGGACGGTCTGTCTCTCGGTCAGGTCAGTGCTTTGACGGGTCTTGAGTATTCAACGATACAGAATTGGGTAAAGCGCGGCTTTGTTGCACATCCCGTGAATAAAAAGTATTACGAGAGGCAGCTTGCGCGTATTCTCGTAATAAGCGCGCTCAGGGATTGTATGAAGATTGACGATATCGTACGGCTGCTCGCATCTGTAAACGGCAGCGTTGAGGATGACAGTGATGATATTGTGTCCGAGAGCACGCTTTACGATCACCTCTGCGAGGCGGCAAAAATAATTGACGAGTCGCAGGTTCTTGATGTTGACGCGATCGCAGAGCAGGTAATAGGTGACTATGTGGGTCCTGCCGGAGATTCAAGAAAGCGTTTGCTTCGTTGTTTTACCGTTATGATCTATGCGCTTGTTTCGGGAAGGTACAAACGCGAAGCCGACCTGTTGTTGGCTCGACTTGATTATTGATCTTATGAATTCGAATTGGGGGAGTGGATAATGCAATGGTTTAACGAGTGGTGGGCAACGCTGACGCTTTTGCAGCAGTGTCTTGCGGTCGTTGCGATTCCTGCCACGGTGATACTTGTCATTCAAACGATTCTGTTATTGTTCGGTCTCGGCGGTCATGCTGCCGATAACGGCGACTCTGCCGCCGATGCGGATTCGGA
>CAKRVQ010000267.1 GCA_934408795.1 uncultured Eubacteriales bacterium | reverse complement strand
AAGCATGACCCTCGAAATGCAGAGCAACTGCTTTTGCCCTTGAGAAAGACTGCCGCCGTCTTCGGTGATGTAGGTGTCGTATCCGTCAGGCAGACGCATGATAAAACTGTGTGCGTGAGCCGCTTTGGCGGCAGCAATGACCTGCTCATCGGTTGCATCGGGATCGCCGAACCTGATGTTGTCCCTGACGGTTCCGCTCTTGAGCCAGGTTTCCTGTAGTACCATTCCGTAATTTTTTCTCAGACTGTGGCGGGGAAGATCGGAAATGTTCTTTCCGTCAAGGAGAATCGACCCGCTGTCCGGCTCATAAAACCGCATTATAAGATTTATAACGGTCGTTTTGCCGCACCCGGTCGGACCGACTATTGCGACCTTTCTGCCGCTTTTTACCGACAAATTAAAGTCTTTGATCAGCTCGCGGTCGGGGGTGTATGAAAAGAACACATCTTTAATCTCAAAATTGCCCTCTGCGATGCCGATGTCATCGATCACTGCAGAATCAGGAGTCTGCTCTTCGGCGTCTAAGAGGTCAAAAATACGCGCAACTGCGGCAAATGATCCCTGAAGTTCGGCAATGACTCCGGATATCTCATTAAAAGGCTTTGTGTAATGACTTACATAACTGAGCATACTCGCAAGGCCTCCTACGGTGATCGCCGCGCCGCCGCCAATGGCAAGGATAGAACCGATGAGCGCAACCACCGCATATATAAGACTGTTTATAAATCTGGTGGTCGGATTTACAAGCGACGAAAAGAATATGGCGGACAGAGAATGCTTCCTCAGTCTTTCGTTGATCTCGTTGAATTTTCTCTCGGAATTCTCTTCCTGAGAATATGCTTTCACTATCTTTTCATTTGAAACTATCTCTTCGCAAAATGCGGTCTGCTCTCCGCGTGTTTCGGTCTGTCTTCTGAACATCGAATATGTCCTCGATGCTATAAACCGCGCAATGAAAAGGGATAGGGGAGTCATAACAACGACTGCAAGCGTTATCCATTTGTTAAGAGCCAGCATAAAAATGAGAGTGCCGATTATCGTGGCGATTCCGGTGAAAAGCTGAGTGAATCCTATCAGCATACCGTCGGCAAATTGGTCGCAATCGGTGATGATACGACTTACGGTATCGCCGTGTGCATGCGTATCAAGATATGATATCGGCAGCCTCTGCAGCTTTCTTATTGCTGCTTCGCGGAGATCTCTCACCATGCAGAATGATACTCTGTTGTTTATAACGTTCATAAGCCACAACGACAACCCTGCCGCTATAGCCGAAAATAATGTCAGTATAAGCTTCGACATAATGCCGTCAAAGTCTACATTGCCTTGTCCTACCGCAAGATTTATGGCGTCACCTATAAGCATTGGGATGCAGAGCGTAAAAAACACATTTATAACGGCAAGCAGAACCGACAGAGCGATAAGTACACGGTAACCTGCGAGACTGGAAATTACTCTTTTTACGGTTGATCTATTCATTTTGTCCCGCCCCGCTTTCAAACTGTGAACTGTATATCTCCCTGTAGATGTCGCAACTCTTCAAAAGTTCTTCGTGTGTTCCTATTCCCGCACATTTTCCTTCGTTAAGAACAAGAATCCTGTCTGAGTGCATTACCGCCGATGCTCTCTGCGATACCGTTATAACCGTGGGACCGTAAGGCAGATTGCCGACGGCAGACCTGAGAGCCGCTTCGGTGGCAAAATCAAGAGCCGAGGAACTGTCGTCAAGTATCAGTATCTCAGGTCGCCTTACAAGCGCCCTGGCAATGGTGAGTCGCTGACGCTGACCGCCCGAAAAGTTTCTGCCGTTTTGCTCAACTGCGGCATCGAGACCGCCGTTTTTTGAAGCAACCACATTTTCCGCCTGTGCGGCTTTGACGGCCTCGTTTATGTCGTCTTCGCTTGCATCGGCATTTCCCCAAAGCAGGTTTTCTCTGATCGTTCCTTTGAAAAGAACTGCTTTTTGCATAACGACCGCGCTGAGTCGCCTCAGCTCCTTCACGGGATAATCGTCGACTCTTTTTCCGTTTACAAGCACCTCACCTTCGGTCGCATCGTAAAAACGGGGGATAAGACCTATGACTGAGGATTTTCCCGAGCCGGTTCCGCCGATGATCCCGAAACTGCTGCCTTTCGGTATTTTGAAACTGATGTTTTCGAGAGCATTTTCACCAGCATTGTTGTAGTTGAGTGAAACATTCCTGAAT
>CAKRVQ010000266.1 GCA_934408795.1 uncultured Eubacteriales bacterium | reverse complement strand
TTCTTTAAGGGATGAGACTGCTGCGTCAAACGCAGACCTGTTATCGGGATATTTATACACTGTGCCGACAACGCTCTTTTCGTCCTCGTTTTCAAGCTTATCTAAGCCGCTGAAAACGGTCAGATGCGGCTCAATTGTAAGCGCTTTGCCGCCCATAGCAACATAATCGTCAAGTATCACTTTGACATTGCCCGCACCTTTACCTGCGGGAACAACACTGCCGTCTTTCAAAGCATCTTTAATGTGCAGATACTTTACAAAAGGTTTCAGCATTTCCCACGCCTTTGCGGTATCGACAGCACATTGAATGTAGTTGGCAGGGTCAAATACCGCCTTTATTTCGGGGAGCGCCTTATGCAAAAGTACGCATCTTTCGGGAACATCACCGAATATACCCTTTTCATTTTCGTGACAAAGGGTAACACCGGACCCGTGGGCAATATCGGCGAAAACGGAGAGTTTTTCAACCACCTTTTGGAGATAATCATTTCTTGTTTCCGTCGGTGTGAAAAACGAAAACAACCTTATGTTTTCTGCACCGAGGATATCGGCAATTTCAAGAGTTCTCTTGAATTTTTCGGTGTGAAGCAGAAAGTCGTCCTTTTCAATATCGATCTTACCTATAGGTGAACCGATCGACCAAACTTTAAGACCGGCGTCATCGAGTTTATGTTTGATCTCATGAGCCTTTGAATCCGAAATATCTGACACATTCACGCCGTCCGCATTTCTGATTTCAAGTCCGTCAAGACCGTTTTCTTCCATTGCGGCGATCTGTTCGTCTATCCTTTCACTGGCCTCATCGGCAAAAGCAAATATTCTCATTTATCACACCCCCGAGTATGCGGAAAAGCCGCCGTCTACGGGAACGGTAATTCCGGTTACAAATGATGACTTTGTCTCATCAAGGAGCCATTCGACCGTGCCGAGGAGCTCATCGGGATCTCCGAACCGTCCCATAGGCGTCGATCTTAATATCTTATCGGTGCGCGGTGTGGGATTTCCGTCGGCGTCAAAAAGAAGAGCGCGGTTCTGATTGGTAACGAAAAACCCGGGCGCAATGGCATTGACTCTGATATTTTCAGTTGCAAAATGGACTGCGAGCCATGAGGTAAAGTTGCTGACCGCGGCCTTAGCTGCGGAATAAGCGGGTATTTTCGTAAGCGGTCTGTATGCATTCATCGACGATACATTAAGGACCGAGCAGCCGTTCCTTCCGATCATGTCCTTCATAAATACCTGACTCGGAAGCAGCACACCCTTGATATTAAGGTCAAATACGAAATCAAAGCCTGCCTCATCGATATTGAAGAATGTAAGAAAATCGGAAGCATCCGCATCACCGTTCTGATATGTCTCATGAAGTGTTGTGGCTTTCGGATTGTTTCCGCCTGCGCCGTTTATGAGAATATCGCACTTTCCGAGATCGGCGTTTACTCTGGCGTGGACAGATTCCACGCTCTTTTTATCGAGGACATTGCATTCATAAGCCTTAGCAATGCCGCCTTCGGCGATAATTTCATCGGCTGCTTTTTCGGCAGCTTTAAGATTGAGATCAAGAAGAGCTACCCGCGCGCCGAGTTTTGCAAGGTGTTTTGAAAAAGATGAGCACAAGACTCCGCCCGCACCGGTAACTACCACTGTTTTTTCCATTTCACTGCATCCTTTCAAATAAGGGAACCGATGTTATTCGGTTATTTCATTTTTTCTACCGCTTCAAACAGTCCGTTTATATAGGCGGCGCCGAGGGCACGGTCAAAAAGTCCGTAGCCGTATCTTCCCTTTTCGCCCCATATCATCCTGCCGTGGTCGGGTCTGACATATCCGTCAAAGCCGTTCATAACAAGCGACTTGACTATGCCGAACATATCTATTGAACCGCAGTCGGTGAAGTGACCGACTTCTTCGAATTTTCTGTATCCCGTACGCTTGATGTTGCGAAGATGGAGAAAATGTATCCTGTCGGCAAACTCCGCAGCCATTTTCACAAGATCGTTGTCGGGATTTGCTCCGAGCGAGCCTGTGCAGAATGTGAAACCGTTGGCCTTATCGGGACAGATATCTATCATTCTGAGATAACTGTCACGCCCGGTGATTATGCGGGGCAGTCCGAATATTCCCCACGGCGGATCATCCGGGTGGACTGCCATATTGACGCCCGCCCTTGATGCGACCGGTATAATTTCCTTCAGAAAATGCTCAAAGTTTTTCCAAAGTCCCTCTTCGCCGAGCT
>CAKRVQ010000265.1 GCA_934408795.1 uncultured Eubacteriales bacterium | reverse complement strand
CTTCAGCGGTCTGGCCTTCCACGCGTGTGCCTGCGATGGCGGCATAGCCTTCGAAGCCGGGACCGACGACGGCCTGCGTGTTTGTCGTATGGCAGGCCGAGCAGGCCGGTGCGCCGCCGACGGACTGGGTGAACAGTTCTGCCCCACGTGTGGCATCGCCTACCAGGGCGATAGCCGTACCTGCGTCGGTCGTTTCCTGGCTGCCGCTGCCACCGCACGCAGCCAGAAGCATAACAAGGCAGAGCATCAGCGGGAAAGCGGTCACCCTGCCTGTCAGTATGCGGTCGAGTTTTCGGTCCCTCGGACTGTAGCCGCATCCGTTTCCGATAACGCCGCGGCATATCTCCTCTGCCGAAACAACAGTCGTAAATGCGATGATATCCAGAAGCTTTTCGGGATCGGTACCCTGCGATTCAAGCAAAAGGAGCTCGCGACAGGCGGAATCCTTTACCGATTCGGGCAGGGTCGGACCCGTGCTTCCCTCATCGCTCCCCGCCGCTCTTTTAAGTGCGAGAAGAGCCGTTCGCTCTGCCGAGCACCTTTCGGCGCCCTCTTTTTCTGCGGCATCGGCGATCCTTGCAAGGGCGTTTTCCACCTGCTCGGGATACTTTACCCTGAATCCGCCCTTGCAGTTCGAATCAACCGTTTTGTCGATGCAGTCGACAAGCGCCTTTATCGTCTTTTTCCTTCGTGCCACGATCCCCACAACGGGCACGCCGAGCCGCTTTTGCAGAAGTTTCAGATCGATCGTGATGCCCTTCTTTTTTGCTTCGTCGAGCAGGTTGACGCAGACAACCGTTTTATCGGTGATCTCAATCGTCTGAAGGACAAGGTTCATATTTCTTTCAAGGCAGGTCGCGTCGCAGACCACGACCGCCGCATCCGCGCCGCCGAACCGCAGGAATCCGTCGGCGACCTCTTCTTCCGCCGAGCGCGCGGCAAGTGAGTATGTTCCCGGAAGATCTACGAAGATATACGGGTGGCGGCCTTTTTCGCATCTTCCGGATGCGTTGGAGACCGTCTTTCCGGGCCAATTACCGGTATGCTGATTCATACCGGTAAGCGCATTGAAAATGGTGCTCTTTCCGACATTGGGATTGCCGGCAAGGGCTATGACCCTGTCCTCGGGTGATTTTTTGTTAAGTACAAGCTCTCCGGATGCGGCACTTTGCCCCGTTGAGCCCTTGGTAAGCCCCATATAAGTCTCACTCCTCGGTATATTCTAAAATCGCCGCGGATCGATCGTCCGCGGGTCTTTCCCGACGGATCTCGGTGACCGACACCTTACTTGCATCTTCGGCGCGAAGGGCTATTACGGCTCCTCTGATAAGGTATGCTTTCGGATCGCCGAGAGGGCTTTTGCCTACGCATTCGACCGTGGTTCCTTCAATGAGTCCCATATCTATAAGTCTTCTTCTCATACCGCCCGAAAGGGTGACCGCCGCCACTCTTGCCGTGCTTCCGACGGGCAGTTCGTTTAATCCGTTCATTTTTCTTCACCGTTCCCGTTTCTGCTTCCTGTTTTCGGTCTTTGCTTTTTTCGGCGTCGTGTCCGCAGTGAGAACGGGATGAGTCACGCGGTCGGTGTGTATTTGATCGTACAGAGCGGTTCCCGTTCGAATCTCGGCGCAGCGCCGCAATTTGCATTTCCTCTTTATACATTATTCCTGCTGCGCGGCAATGGTGCAAAGGAGCGGGCAAAAGTAAAGGCGGGTGTGCCCCCCGCTTTTTCAGCCTATCCGTGCGGCTGACCCGCGAAAAAAGGAAAGGAATACCGACGTTTCGGTGCACGCCGCGTTTTTCGGAAAAATATGTACACCGATCCTATAAAGACCGACAAAATAGTTCTTGCAATTCCTGTCGAAAAAAGATATAATTTATAAGCGAAATGGGTTTGCCCGTTTCGCATTTTTTAGTAGGGAACAAAGCGGCGTTCCCGAGCAGGGGGCTTTTATGTATAAGCAGGGTTTCAGCAACGAAAAATATCTTCAAATGCAGTCGGAGCACATTCTTGAAAGGATAGAGCAGTTCGGCGGAAAATTGTATCTTGAATTCGGCGGAAAGCTGTTCGACGACCATCATGCGGCGAGAGTGCTCCCGGGATTTGAGCCCGACAGTAAGATCAGAATGCTTTCAAAGCTCAAGGACGATGCGGAGATAATCATAGCCATAAATGCGGACGATATCGAGAAGAACAAGGTTCGCGGAGATATCGGAATAACATATGACCTTGATG
>CAKRVQ010000264.1 GCA_934408795.1 uncultured Eubacteriales bacterium | reverse complement strand
CCGGTGGGCGGCGTTTTGTTTGCCCGACGGCTGCATTTTGCGCCGTCGGGCACTTTTTTATTCGTTGAATCAAAGGATTCCTCACTGCTTATCATGCGTGTTTCCGATTTCGTCTTCCGTATTCCGCCGGATCGTTATTTATCCTTTGTGAGCAGCACGGTGTTCGGGTAATACCATGCAAGTATCTCCTCAAAACTGCTCCCCTGAGATGCCATATGCACCGCCCCGTACTGACTCATTCCGACGCCGTGTCCTCTCCCCCTCACCGTAAAACAGAATTTTTCTTTTGTGTATGTAAGGTCAAAGTTTGCGCTTGCAAGTCCGAAAGCCTTGCGCATTTCGCTGCCCTTGACCTCATGACCCGCAAGTTTGTATTTGAGGACCGTCCCGGTCTTGCTCCGTTCGGGCTCCGTCAGCCAATCTTTCGGCTCGCCGACAAGCGTTATGCCGAGATCCAAAGCCTTATCGGCAAACTCCTTTGATGTAAATGAAGGCGTCGAAAGGTAGTCGGGTGCAAGCAGATCGGAACTGCTCTCGACCGATACCAAATAAGGATAGTTACCGCCCCACACCGTCGATGCCTCCTCGGTCTTACCCGACGAGACCGAATGATAGGCGGCAAGAATAGGTTCGCCGCCAAAGGTGAGCAGTTTTCCTTTAACGCTGTCCGTTACTTCTTCCAGCGCGGTTCGGTTCTTTTCGTAATTCTTCTGCCACAGTGCGACCTGCTCGGTCTTTGATACATAGTACTGATCGGTCGAGGGATCCGAAGTGAGATCGTATTCGGCACCCGATTTTCGTGCCGCCTCTCTTTTGTAGCAGGCAAAGGTGTAAGCGGCGACGGCTTGGGCGCGCAGCGCCTCTTTTTCGTTATCGGGAGACATTTCACCCGCAAGCACCCCGATAACATAATCACGCTCCTCTACCTTTTCTATCTTACCCGTTTTTGAGTCAAGCACCCTGAAGGTGCCGTCCGAGACAACCGTTTTTACACTGCCGCCTCTTCGTTCGGTACCCGTATTTATTACTCTGAGCGGAGCTATCACGGCAGTGATTATGATTACCGCTATTATCAGTGAATAGATTCCTTTCATTTGCATAACCTCTTTTTATTTCGGCTCTCTTTTTAATACATACTCTGCCCGCTCCCGAATGCGAAAAACTCATTCGGGGCAAAGGATCGCCCCTCGCAAAAAGGGGATCGCTTCTTACGGGAAAGATACGCTCCCTCCGCGAGAGAAGCTCACCGCGCGAAGTTCAGGAGGGCAAGATGCTCACGCTTAACATACCCGCACTTAGCGCACACGCACCTAACACGCCCGATCTTATTGACATTTATTGCCCGAGGGGTTAAAATAGTTTTACGATGTTCACGGTAAGTGATTATAATGTTCACAATAATTATTATGCACGGGCTTATCCGATAATGCCGTTATATTCCCGAACACGGTACGGCATAAAAGGTTCGGCTTTCCCCTGCTCAACGGAGGTACCTAATTGAAGAACAGAGCTTCTGTTATCTGCTTTGCGTTTTCCGCCGCGGCGGTCACCGTAATGCGCATTTGTCAGCTTCTTTATACAATAGAAAACAACACCGGGTTTTACAAGGACGGTTATTCGTACTTTTCGATCATAAGTGCCGCAGCGCTGATAATTTCGGCAGCTGCCATTGCACTGTTTTCGTTCTTTGACCCCATATCGGCAAAGAGCACCTGTCGCGTCGGACTTCGCTCGTCCGACAAAAGCTATGTTGCGGCGGAAAGACCGTCGACGAAAATGCCGGAGCAAACATCTGATAAAATGCCGGAACACAAAAAAGATACCGCCTCTTCGTTTTCAAGCGACCTTGCCTGCCTTTTTGTGGCTGCGGGATTTCTGCTTCTTGCAGTGCACATGGTATCCTCGGGAGTAGATAAGGTCTCGGCGGTCGTGCGGTTAATCCTTGAGCTTTCTGCGGTCATCGGTTACGGTGCATTCGGATTCTTAGGCGTTATCGGAAAGCCCAGACCCGCGCTTCTGTCCGTTCTTTTTGTGCCGGTCTGGATCTCGGAGCTGATCACCCTGTTTGTAAGATACAACGGTGTTGCGGCGGTTCCAGAGCGGACATATGACATACTTATGCTCTGTCTTTGCACGCTTTTCTCTCTTTCATATGCGAAGCAGGTCAACGGGGTCAACAAAGGATATTCGTCAATAAGGTTCCGTATTTTCGGGCTTTACACCGCATTTATGTGCCTTGTATCGACA
>CAKRVQ010000263.1 GCA_934408795.1 uncultured Eubacteriales bacterium | reverse complement strand
CCACCGCCGCGCACATTCAGCGCGCGCCGACGGGCGCCTGCTCCCGTAATGAACACGACCGTGATAATGATCCGCGGCTCCCCACACGCGCCCACCGGCACACTCCCGCGTGCCGACGGGCGCTTTTTGTCGTTTCATCCCGCACTTTCTGAAATCATACCCTCTCGTCGAAAAAAGGAATAAATTGTCATCAAAGGAAATAAAACTGTCTATAAACGCGAACTTTTTGTTGCAAAATGGGACATAATATGTTAATGTGTTCATTGTGATGCAAATTAATTCGGTAAACGGTGCCGCATTGAAAATCGGAAGGGGCAGAGATAATGGAAGTCAGTTATAAAAAATTATGGAAGAAAATGATCGACCGCGATATGAAAAAGGGCGATATACGCAAGGTGGTAAGCTCCGGAACCATGAATAAACTCAATCATAACAAGCTTGTTTCAATGGCGGTCCTTCTGCAGCTTTGCGCCTTGCTTAAATGCAATATCGGCGATATCGTCGATGTGATCATGTGACCGAATAATCATATGACCGGGTCGTTATACGACAATGCGGTCATGTAAAGAATGTCGGTCGACCCTGAAACAGATATACTGCGCCGCCGAGGCAAACAGCACGGCTGAAAGCGCTTGTAGTTCGGCAGACGGAAAAACAAAACATCATTAGGAGAAAAAATATGACAGTAACGGTGGTATGTGATGTTCTCGGAAGAGAGAACAACGGAACCACTATCGCGGCCATGAACCTTATCAGAACACTCAAAAGCCGCGGTCATGAGGTAAGAGTCGTTTGCGCCGACAGTGAGCGCAGGGGAGAAGAGGGGTACTATGTCGTCCCTACCTATAATCTGCTCTTCCTTAACGGATATGTCGCGAAAAACGGAGTCTCGCTTGCCCGTCCCGTGAAATCGATAATACGCGAAGCACTTACCGGTGCCGATGAAGTCCATATAATGATACCTTTCGGACTCGGATGCGCTGCGGCAAAGCTCGCAAAACAGATGGGCATACCTATCTCCGCAGGCTTCCATTGCCAGGCGGAGAATTTCACGAATCATATTTTTCTTATGAATTCGAAACTTGCAAACAGCATAACATATAAAGTCTTCTACAAAAAATTATACAGATATTGCGATGCCGTACATTACCCCACCCAGTTTATCTGCGACGTCTTTGAAACGGCGGCGGGGCCCACAAATCACTATGTGATCTCAAACGGGGTAAACCGCATTTTCAAAAAGGGCGAGGCTCAAAAGCCCGACTGCTTTAAGAATAAATTCGTGATACTGTTCACCGGCAGATATTCTCGTGAAAAGTCGCATAAGGTGCTCTTGAAGGCGGTATCGCTCTCGGCACACCGAGATGAGATAGGTCTGATCTTTGCCGGAGACGGTCCTCAAAGGGAAAACATAATCGAATATGCGGATGAGCTCGGAATAGAAAGACCCATGATGAACTTCTTTACCCGCTCGGAGCTTGTAAACATAATCAACTGTGCCGACCTGTATGTTCATCCCGCCGAAATAGAGATAGAGGCGATAGCTTGTCTTGAGGCTCTTTCCTGCGGCAAGGTGCCCGTAATATCCGATTCAAAACGAAGTGCAACAAGATATTTTGCAATAGACGATAAAGATCTGTTCAAGTGCAACGACTCTGCTGACCTTGCCTCAAAGATCGACTATTGGATCGAGCATCCGAAAGAGAGAGCGGAGCGGGGAAGAGAATACGAGGGATATACCGACAGATTCGACTTTGATAACTGTATGAATGCAATGGAAAAAATGATAATCGAAACGGCGGAGAAGAAAAAATGAGTCCCAAAAAGACAATTTATTATTCCTCCTTTGAAGATGACTTTGCAGGTACCGACATAGCGACCGCCAAGGTGGACGGCTCCTTCAAGTATAACCACAACGGATTTTGGTGGAATCTTGCCGCAAAACTGCTGACATCGGGTGTCGCATACCCGGTCATTTTCCTTGTCAGTCATATCAAATACGGTTTGCGCTTTCATAACCGTAAGGCGGTAAGAAAAATCAAGGGCGGCTGCTTTATATATATGAACCACACGCAATGGAGCGATGCCTTCACGCCGTACCAGCTCGCATGGCCAAAGCGCAACAGAATAATCGTGGGACCCGATACCGTCTCGATAAAGGGGCTCAAAAACATCGTTCAGATGTTCGGAGCCATTCCGATCCCGACGGAACGCTCGGGATACAGAAATTTTCTTGAGACAGTAAGTG
>CAKRVQ010000262.1 GCA_934408795.1 uncultured Eubacteriales bacterium | reverse complement strand
CGAAGATCGTAAAACCGTCCGAAATTTTACCAAGCAGGCAAAGTCCGCCAAGAGCCTGAACCTTGCTATTTCCAGCATCGAGGGCATCGGACTGGGATTCATCGGCGCCGGAATCCCCGATATTCCGCTGTTCATCGCGATGGTGCTCAAAAGCGTTTACGAAATCGCGCTCAGCTACGGCTACAGCTACGATACCGATGAAGAAAAGATTTTTATTCTCAAGGTCATCGAGGCGGCGGTGCCGGTGTTCGTCACCTCCGAAAACGACGAGATCGTGTGGTACAATTATTCCCTTGAAGCGGCTTATCCCGATGCAGAGTCGATGCTTTCGAGAACATTGTCCGATATTGCGGGCGATGATATACATGACCGACTTGACGGCACAAAGCAGGCTGAACTCACCCTCGGAAACAGAATATACCGTATATACCGCATAGCGTCATACGAAACGGGCGACGGAACGGCGGTGTATATGTTGTTCGATGTCACCTCCTACCGTAAACTCAAGCAGGAGTATCAGCAGTCGCGTCCGGCAATCGCGATCGTGGATATAGATAATTTTGAGGAAATAACGAGAGGCATAAAGGATGCCGATGCAGCTTCGCTTAAGAGTGCAATACACAACCGTATCGAAAAATGGGCGGGCGAGACCGGAGGAATAGTCAGGAGAATATACGGCGACCGATATATGATGGTGCTTGACGAAAGAGGTGCCGCAAAGCTCAGTGAGGACAAGTTCAGCATACTCGGAACGGTCAAGGAGTTTAAGATAGGCGATGTTTTCCCGACCGTATCGATAGGAGTAGGCAGACAGGCCGACAGCTTAGCCGGATGCGAGGAGCTTGCCGTTCAGGCACTTGAAATGGCGCAGAGCCGCGGCGGCGACCAGGCAGCCATAAAGAGTGCGGACGGTGAGTATAAATTCTACGGCGGTCTTTCGGCAGCCACCGAAAAGCGTACAAAGGCAAGAGCGAGGGTAATCGCTTCCGCCGTCAAGGAGCTTATCAAGGGCAGCGACAATGTGGTCATAATGGGTCATAAATACGCCGATCTTGACTGCCTCGGCTCGGCTTACGGACTGTATAAACTTGCCCGCTCGCTTGACAAGGAAGCGTTTGTTATTATGGACGAGCGTACTTGTCTCGCAAGCCAGTTGTATGACCGTATGCGGGCAATGAACAATGAATTCGTCGCTCATACCGCCGAAGGGATCGCGGGCGTCATTTCCAAGCGAACGCTGCTTCTGATAACCGATGTTCACAGAGCATCGATGACAGAGGCTCCCAAACTTATATCGAAATGCGGACAGACGGTGATAATAGATCATCACAGGAGAGCCGTCGACTATATTGAAGGAGCAGTCATATTCTATAACGAGACCGCCGCCTCGTCGGCATCCGAAATGGTCACCGAGCTTATAGAGTATGTCAATCCGAAGATAGTAGGTCAATCCGAGGCGGAGGCACTGCTTGCGGGAATAATGCTCGATACCCGAAATTTCGTTATGAATGCGGGCGTCCGCACCTTTGAGGCTTCGGCCTTCCTGCGCGGAAGAGGCGCGGATCCCATACAGGTCAAAAAGCTGTTCTCGGGCTCGCTTTCGGAATACCGTCAGCGCTCAAATATCACGGCGACCACCCAGATCTACGGTGATGTTGCCATTGCGGTCAATACCGTAAACGATGAAAATACGAGGGTCGCAACCGCTCAGGCGGCTGACGAACTGCTCGGTATCAGAAATGTGGCGGCGTCGTTCGTCCTTTGCCGTACAGATAACGGTCAGATAAATATTTCCGCACGATCGCTCGGCAGCGTGAATGTCCAGCTTATAATGGAGGCGCTCGGCGGCGGAGGTCACCGTAATATGGCTGCCTGCCAGCTGACCGGTGTGGGCTTTGAGGAAGCAATGGTAATGCTGCGTGAGGCAATAGACGAGTACAGAGAGAATAATTCTTCCGCCAAAAGATGATCGGGATGTTCGGCTTGTCGGAATGATATGGCCGGTCGGGACGATCAAACTTAATGAGATAACAGAAAAATGCGTAAAGCCGCAGTATCATAAGCATAATTCAACTGCCGCGGAATGCGGCGGGAAGCGGAGGTCAATACAATGAAGGTAATACTTACTCAGGATGTAAAAGGCAAGGGCAAAAAAGGCGAGCTTGTCAATGTGTCGGACGGATATGCAAGAAACTATCTTCTTCCTCACAAACTTGCGATCGAAGCAAATGCGACGGCAATGAACGAGCTTAAAAACCGA
>CAKRVQ010000261.1 GCA_934408795.1 uncultured Eubacteriales bacterium | reverse complement strand
GAACAACAGCGGCGGCGACTATATGGGATTCGGTCTTACCGAGAGGTTCGATTGCCTTGACTGGGCACGGTGGGCAGATGCAAACACCGACGCTTCCCTTCCCATCTACCTCGCGGGAAGATCAATGGGTGCCACCACCGTTATGATGGCATCGGCTCTCGATCTTCCTCAGCGGGTGCACGGCATAATGGCTGATTGCGGATTCACTTCACCGAGCGCTATATTCAAGCATGTGGCGCATAAGAACCTTCATATCAGCTACGGTATCAGAGGCGGATTGATAGAGGCGCTCTGCAAACAGAAGATAAATCTCGGACCGAATGAGTATTCATCGACCGAGGCACTCAGTGAGACTAACATACCCGTTCTTTTCATCCACGGAACCAACGATACCTTTGTACCCGTCGAAATGACATACGAAAACTACTCTGCGTGCGCCTCACCCAAAAGACTGCTCGTTGTTCCGGGCGCCGATCACGGAATGAGTTATTTCGTCGAACCCGAAAAATACAAGGAAACCATAAAGGAATTCTGGACATCGTTTGATAAGGTCATGCCCGCTGTCAAAGCATCGTAAACAACTTACGGACTTGGGTTGCGGAAGTCATGATCTCGTCTCGACCCGCCTCGCCCCGCTCCCGTATACCGCCCGAAGGGATTCGAAGTACGGCTTCGGAACCGCCTCGGTGCCGTTCGCTTTTCACTTTATAAGGAAGGATAAGTCTGACAATGTCGAAGCTCTATTTCAAATTCGGAGCTATGGGAAGCTCAAAAACGGCTCAGGCGCTTATGACAAAGTTCAATTATGAGGAAAAGGGCGAAAACGTATGGCTCATAAAGCCCGCGACGGATAACCGCGATGATACCGTCGACGAATACGGCAACCGAAAGACCGTTGTTCGCTCAAGAATAGGCCTCAGCGCCCCCGCGGAAGCGGTAAGCGCGGACACGGATCTCTTTAAGCGCTTTTGCGAGCTTGCCGAAAAAACGCCGACAGGCGTAGTGATCTGCGACGAATGCCAGTTTTTAACCGAAAAGCAGGTGGACGAGCTCAAGCACATTGTCGACAAACTCTCGATCCCCGTTCTGTGTTTCGGACTCAGAGCCGACTTTCAGACAAAACTGTTCCCGGGCAGCAAAAGACTCTTCGAAATAGCCGACAGTATAACCGAGATCAAGTCTGTTTGCAGGTGCGGAAGAAAAGCAACCGTAAATGCCCGTTTCGGAGATGACGGAGTCATAATCACCGAGGGAGACCAGGTGTTTATCGGCGGAAACGACCGATACGAGGGAATGTGCTATAAATGCTATCGCAAGCTCATCGAAGAGCGTGATGCGGGCAAAAACGGCAGCCGAGACTAAACACCCGCAGAATGCATTCCGATTTGGTATAGGCTCAAAGAATTGCGGCTCGGGTGCAGACTCACAAAAGGCCATATCGGGTACCGACATTAAATAACTTTCGAATATAAAGGGGCACATATAGAAATGCGCGACTACATCATTCATTTAATAAGGCACGGTGAGACACTCGCCAATACAGAAAAAAAGTATATCGGAACAACCGATCTGCCCATAACCGAAGAGGCTAAAAAGGAACTCGAAGCCTTGCGCGAGGACGGAATATATCCTGCAGTCGGTGCCGTGTACTCAAGCCCCCTTAAAAGATGCCTTCAAACGGCAAGGATCATTTATCCCGGAAAACCGCTCACGGCGGTCGAAGACCTGTCGGAATACGATTTCGGAGTATTTGAAGGAAAGACCGACTCGGACCTTGAGTCCTCCGAGGAATATCGCGCCTGGAGAGCGGGAAAGCTCGACACTCCCCCGGAGGGAGAGAGTATGTCCCACTTTAAGGAAAGAATTTACGCGGGCCTCGTCAGCGTTGTTCACGATATGTCGGCAAACGACTGCTTTGATGCCGCGATCGTCACCCACGGCGGTGTTATAATGACATTACTTTCCCTATGCGGACTGCCGCAAAAGAACAGCCTTGAATGGCTTTCCGAAAACGGGAAGGGCTTTACCGTAAGAGTCAATACGGGAATGTTCTCCCGCAGCGGTCATGTCGAAGTCTGCGGTACGGTACCCGAACAGTAACACAAACGGTAATAACAGCCCGACGATGCGGACTATAACAACAATAACAACAATTAAAACAAAATAACAATAATAACGATAATAACAAACATCGCTTGACAAGGGCACACAGAGAAAAACAACTGAAAATGAGCTGCCAAGCCTTACACAATGCACCGCCTA
>CAKRVQ010000260.1 GCA_934408795.1 uncultured Eubacteriales bacterium | reverse complement strand
GGCGTACATAGGATTTGCGCGTGAAGAAAAGGAACTGTTCAGGCTCTTATTTATGCGCGACCGTTCTAAAGAGGGTCCTCCGCAGGAGGATCGTGAAGAGCTGAGACCGCTCCTTGACCTTATTATGAAAAATCTCGGAATAAGCGAGGATGAAGCCTATATTTTTCACATTGAAATGTGGATATATGTTCACGGGATAGCGTCGATGATCGCTACCTCTTATCTTGAGCTCGACGAAGAGACTGTCGGCAAGATGCTGACCGATATGTATGTCGGTCTCACCCTGCGATACACCGAAAAGCAATAGACCGTTCGCGGCGGTCGGCGATGCCTGCCCGGCAAACAAGGTGCGGAATAAAGGAGCAATACTATGGAAGCAATAAGGATCGAAGGTCTTACCAAGATATACAGGGATGTCACGGCGGTGGACGATTTGAGCCTTTGTATACATAAAGGCGAACTCTTTTCTCTTTTGGGAGTAAACGGAGCAGGCAAAACGACCACCGTAAAAATGTTATGCTGCCTTGTAAAACCCACATCGGGCGATGCTTTCTTACTCGATAAAAGTATCGTTAATGAGGCTGCCGAAGTAAAGAGCGTTATAGGCGTATCACCTCAGGAGACTGCCGTTGCCCCAAATCTGACGACCGAAGAAAATCTCGAACTTATGTGCGGCGTTCACGGTTTTTCGAAGGAAAAGACCGAATACAAGATAAATGATATCCGTGACCGTTTAGGTCTCAACGAGGTAATGAAGAAAAAGGCAGGCAAGCTTTCGGGCGGTTGGCAGAGGAGACTGAGCATTGCAATGGCTCTCATAGGTGAGCCGGAAATACTGTTTTTGGACGAGCCGACCCTGGGTCTTGATGTTCTTGCACGAAGCGAGCTATGGGACATCGTGAAGTCGCTTAAAGGAAAGGTGACGGTCGTTCTCACCACTCATTATATGGAGGAAGCGGAAGAGCTCTCCGACCGTATAGGGATAATGAGAAGCGGCAGGCTTCTTGCCCTCGGAACCGCAGAGGAATTAAAGGAAAAGGCAGGGCGCGAAAAATTCGAAGATGCCTTTATATCCATTGTAAAGGGGGAAGTAAAATGAGACTTCGGACATTTTCGGTCAGGACCGTCAAGGAAATACTCCGCGATCCGCTGACGCTCTTTTTCGGGCTTGGATTCCCTCTGATCCTTTTGCTGCTTCTGTCTGCCATTCAGGCAAATATTCCTGTTGAGCTTTTCGAAATCGAACGGCTGACGCCCGGTATAACCGTGTTCGGGCTTTCGTTTATGACCCTGTTTTCGGCGACACTTATATCACGCGACAGAGAAAGCGCGCTTTTGCAAAGATTATATACCACGCCGCTCACTGCATCCGATTTTATACTCGGCTACACGATACCGATGATTCCTATTGCAGTAGTTCAGTGCGCGGTCTGTTATATTGCCGCCTTTGCGCTTGGGATGAAATTCACCGTTTCGGTATTGTACGCGATCCTTTTTATAATTCCGATATCGGTGTTCTTCATTTCTCTCGGACTGCTTTTCGGAACGATACTCAATGTTAAGCAGGTGGGCGGCATATGCGGAGCGCTTCTTACCAATCTGAGTGCATGGCTCTCGGGCGTGTGGTTTGACCTTGAGCTTGTAGGCGGTGCTTTTAAAAAAACCGCCTATTTATTACCGTTCGTGCATGCGGTTGACCTTGAAAAGGCCGTAATAAGCGGCAACGCTGACGGAATACTTTCCAACATACCGTGGATAATCGGTTACTCTGTCGCCACCCTCATTCTTTCCATTACCGTGTTTTTGAGAAAAATGAAACAGTGACTCCCCTTTTATTCGCTCCTATGAATACAGAGCGTAATAGCAACAACGGCGGCGATCGCTTTACGCGACCGCCGCCGTTATTATTGCGTATTTAATTTGCGTATTTTATTCTGCCTTGCGTTTATGCCCGTATCCGAGCTCTACCGCCAGACAGTAAGCATAAGCCATATTGCAACGCCGAAAACGACAATAAATATTGCCGTTATCAGCAACGCGGCGGAAAGCGCACCCCAAATATAAGAGCGCCTTTCTTCCCTGTTCAGGTCAGTGTTATTTCCGTCCGACGCTGCCTTTGTTTTGCTTTTGTCTTTTCGACGTACGAATTGCGGCATTATAATGCTCGGTCTTTCAAGACCGCTCATATCCGCAATGGTGCGTCCGTCGTCATCGTCCAGGGGGCTGTAGGAGAACGTGTGGTAGGTCTCCTCCGGGTACCCGCTGCGCTCC
>CAKRVQ010000259.1 GCA_934408795.1 uncultured Eubacteriales bacterium | reverse complement strand
GGCTTAACCTTTTACCTCTTTGTCTCTTACCTCTTCTCTTTATTCAGTTTTCAGGGTATATGCGTTTTTGCCGCCGTTCAGGCGGCTTTTTTGTTATCATTGTTGCCGTTTTTACCGCGCGATCGGTTTTTACCGTCAAATCTCGTTGACTTTAGCAATCTAAAGTGTTAAAATGTCAAGTAGAACGGATATAGGAGGATTTCTGATATGGATAAGCTTCGTAACGAGGAAACAGACCTCTTTTTCAAGTGCGTGCTTGAGTTGAAAACACTTGACGAGTGCTATGACTTTTTTGAGGACGCCTGCACTATCAAAGAATTGCAGTCCATTGCACAACGCGTCAAGGTGGCAAAGATGCTAACCGAGGGCAAAGTGTACACCGATATTGCAAACGAGACCGGAGCGTCTACCGCGACCATAAGCAGAGTCGGCAGGTCCCTTAATTACGGTAAGGACGGCTATGCCCTTATTTTCAGCAGAGTGAAAAAATGAGTTACCGCGCTTTTGCCGAGTTTTACGATACCTTTACCGTCGATGTCGGATACCGTGAGCGTGCAGAGTATATGTTGTCTCTTTTTGAACGCTTTGACCGCATTCCGTCCCTGCTTCTTGATGTCGGATGCGGGACCGGTAATTTCACATATGAGTTCGCGGCTAAGGGTATAGATGTTATCGGAGTCGATCCTTCTGCAGAAATGCTTTCTATCGCCGCTTCAAAATCGCAGTTAACAAATGCAGCTCCTTTGTTCTTGCAGCAGTCGGCGGAGGATCTTGAACTTTACGGCACGGTCGACGGAGCGGTTGCCTGCCTTGATTGTATTAATCATATTTTGGATTATGAGGCTTTGGTGCGCTCATTCTCCAGGATCGCTCTGTTTTTGGAACCGGAAAGGCTTTTCATCTTTGATGCCAATACAGTCTACAAGCATAAAAAAGTATTGTCGGGAAAAAAGTTTTTGTATGATTCGGGAGATAAATTGTGTATATGGAAAAACTCCCGCTGCTCCCGCAACAATACCGTGAAAATGAAATTGAAACTCAGTGCGCAGAACAGTGACGGGGGCTTTTGCTGCACCGACACAAACGCCGAACGCGCTTACACCGTTTCGCAGCTGGCGGATGCTCTGGAGCGGGCGGGTATGAAGGTGTTGGCGGTTTTGGGCGATATGTCTTACGCACCGCCGTCGCCTGATGAAGAACGAATATATGTAATTGCCGAAAGGGTGATATAGTGGGAAAGCTTATCAGATGCATAACATCGGACGGGGCGGTAGCCGCAACATTCATTGACTCAACCGATATTGTCGCTCGCTCCGAGGAATATCATAAAACCTCTGCGGTGGTGACCGCGGCGCTCGGGAGACTGCTCACCGCAACATCTATGATGGGAAGTATGCTTAAGGGCAGGGACGATACCGTTACCGTGCGGATAAACGGCGGCGGTCCTGCAGGAGCTCTCACGGCGGTCTCGGACTCGGTCGGAAATGTGAGAGGATGCGTTCAGAATCCGATAGTTGAGATTCCGCTTAAAAAGAACGGAAAGCTTGATGTCTCGGGCGCCGTAGGAAGAGACGGCACCGTCTTTGTAACAAAGGACATCGGGTTAAAGGAGCCGTATAACGGACAGGTGAGGATCGCCACCGGTGAGATCGCCGAGGATATAACCGCATACTATGCCCTGAGCGAGCAGATACCTACCGCGTGCGCACTCGGCGTGCTTGTGAACACCGATCTTACCGTCGGCAAGGCAGGGGGATTTATTATTCAGCTGCTCCCCGGCGCGGATGAATCGGTTGCCGAAAAGGTAGAAAGAAGTGTTTCCGCTCTTCCGCAGCTTACAAAGCTTATGAGCGACGGCAAAACGGGCGAAGAAATCTTGGAAGCAGCATTGCCTGATTTTGAGCTTGAGGTTCTCAGCACCGATACAGTGGAATATAAATGTAATTGCAGCAGAAAGCGTGCAGAGGCAGTCTTGGCGAGCATAGGTAAAGAGGAACTTGCTGCGCTTGCAAAAGAGCAGGAATCTGTTAAAACCGAGTGCGCGTTTTGTAATAAGACCTATGAATTCACCCGCGATGACATCGAAAAAATCATTGAAAAAATTGATTAAATATTAAAGAAAAATGTTGACAAACGGTGCGATGTATGGTATTATCTTACTTGTCGCCGATGTTTATTTGTTGAAACGACACGGTTAAGGGAGCATAGCTCAGCTGGGAGAGCATCTGCCTTACAAGCAGAGGGTCACAGGTTCGAGCCCTGTTGTTCCCACCAA
>CAKRVQ010000258.1 GCA_934408795.1 uncultured Eubacteriales bacterium | reverse complement strand
GTGCTGGGGCCCGCCACATTTACTTTGTATTTCTTTTGAAGTTCTTCCACCAAAGCGGTATTGTTTATGACTTCGGCATACAATCCCTCAAACGGCAGGAACATGACCGCAAAGTTTGTCGTATACGGAACGGCGATATACTTTGTGCATATATCCTTTGCCTCCGATTTTATTCTTGCCTCAAGGGTTGCAGCCGCTGCGGCCACGGCGTTCTGATCGCAGGATTCACACGCATCGCGGTATGCGGCATAAGCGTCCCCCGGGAATTTTGAGTCGATCGGAAGCCACACGGGTTCACCGTTTTCACCGGGAAGTTTTACGGCAAACTCAACTACATTTTTGGATTCGGGGTCAACGGCGACATTTTCCGAATACTGCTCGGGTGAAAGGATATCCGACAAGATCGCGCCGAGTTGGATCTCGCCGAGTATTCCCCTTGTTTTTACATTGGAGAGCACCTTTTTAAGGTCTCCTACACTGTTTGCCATACTCTGCATTTCGCCGAGGCCCTTATAGACCTGTTCAAGTCTTTCGCTCACAAGTCTGAAGGATTGCGTCATTTTATCCTCAAGTGTCTTCTGGAGCTTTTCGTCCACCGTTCCGCGGATCTTTTCAAGCTCCTTGTTATTTTCCTCCCTCAAGGTATTAAGACGATCGTCCATTGTTTTTCTGATGCCCTCAAGCCGTTGTTCACTGTTGGTCTCAAGTGATCTGAAACGGTCCTCAAGGCGACCGAGTTGTTGTATCTGTGCTTCGGCAGCGGTCTTCTGGTTGACCGATATCATATCTCCGAGGTTTTTGACATTTGTCTGTATACTGTCATTGACGGCTGCTCTGAGTCTGATCTCATTTTCGGCGGCACCCTGTTTACCCGAAAAGAGTTTGATGATCACCGTAACAAGCAGTGCAACGGCAATTACAAGCAATCCGATCATTATGTATTCTGTCATTTTGTTTTCTCCTTAAAATATGACCTTAAAATGCGCATTCGGCGGCGCTTTAGCTTCTTTTGTTCCTTAAATATTATTTTACCACAACCGAGGGCGCAACACAAACTTAATTTTGAAAACGCATTAAAATGCCCTTTTCTTTGCGCACGGTGCAAAGAAAAGGGCGGCTGTATGGTTTTGCGGTATGGTTTTATGTTTCCTTGCGCTCTTATTTCCGGGTGATCGCGCCGCCCGTCGGCGCGCGCAGGGTGCGCGCCGGTGGGCGGCGGTAAGCAGCGATAAACGGCGGTATGGTAAGCGGAGTCCGACAGCAAGCGGCGCCGATCGGCAGGGTCAGATCCGTATTTCGACATTATACTCTTTAAGCCAGGTGTTGAGCATATAGAAGTAGGCAATCGTCTGCGGCACCGTCATAAGCTGGCCGTACCAGGGCAGAGCATCGGTCGAAGTGAAAAGGTTCCTTATGCGGTCGGCGTCGGCAAGCGCGTGTATAGGCGATGATGGGTCGTCAATCACGGGTGCCAGCAGGGATATGACTGCCGACAGATAAGCCGGGTTATGCGTCTTCGGATACGGACTCTTTTTCCTCCAGAGGACCTCTTCGGGCAGGTATCCGTCAAAGGCGGTACGCAGCAGTCCTTTTTCGTATCCGTCAAGCTCTTTCATCTCAAAAGGTACCGAATACAGGTACTCGGCTATTCGATGATCGCAGAAAGGCACCCTGACCTCAAGTCCCGAATACATACTCATTCGGTCTTTACGGTCGAGCAGCGTCTGCATGAACCAGTACATATTGAGGTATGACATCTCCCTCATACGCGATTCGTAATCGGACAGTCCCTCATGCTTCGGTGCCTCTTTGCAGTACCTTTCGTACCTTTCGGAAATGTAGGCGCGCGGATCGATGTGCGAAGCGATATCGGGATTCATAAACGATGCCCTGTAGTCATAATTGTTAGACCACGGGAAGCCGTATCGCATAAGTACCTCACGGTCGCGATACCACGGATAGCCGCCGAATATTTCATCCGCGCACTCCCCCGAAAGAGCAACCGTCACATGCTTTTTTATCTCTTTACAGAACAGGAGCAGTGAAGAGTCAACATCTGCCATTCCGGGAAGATCCCTTGCTCTGACGGCATCATCAAGCGCCGCTGCGAGTTCCTCTGTATCAAGCACTACATCCACATAGTCGCAGTCGAGGTATTCTCTCATCAGTTTTATATATTTATCGTCACTGTTGGGCTGAAAATGTGAGGGCTTAAAGTACTTATCGTTATCCTTATAGCTTACGCTGAATGTTATGAGACGCTTACCGCGGCGTTTCATATACC
>CAKRVQ010000257.1 GCA_934408795.1 uncultured Eubacteriales bacterium | reverse complement strand
CTTTCGCAATGAGGGCGCCTCGAAATTTTTGTACAAAATCAAAAAATCGTAGAAAATTACCAATTATCCATAAATTTACAAACAACCGATAACGGGATTTGTGTTATTATTTAATAAGAAATAGGTCGCTGTTTGACCTAACGGAAGTCATCGAGAGGCATTCTTATCAAAGGAGATCATACTCGGCTGGGGCAGTACGCCGAAACAGACTGCCGCATCCGATCTACGGGGGGATAAATACTTTTATGCTTAAACTTCTTGTTGTTGACGACGAAACACAAATCAGAGAGGGTATAGCCAAGTTTGCAGATAAAAGAATAGACGCGATCGATGAGGTCATGACGGCAAAAAACGGTGAAGAAGCTCTTGCTCTTTTTGGCGACAGGTGCCCCGATATCGTAATATCGGATATCGTAATGCCGGGAATGGGCGGAATAGAATTCGTCAACCGCGTTTTTGAGCTTAATCCCGATACGAAGATAATATTGATAAGCGGGTATTCGGATTTCGGATATATAAAAGCAGGCTTCGGAGTACAGGCGGTCGATTACATACTCAAGCCCATCGACACACACGAGCTTGAGTCTGCACTCAACAAGACCGTTGCCCTTTGCGACAGGGACAACAGGATAAAGAACGAAATATCCCTGAGCGACAACGCAATGAGGGAAAGACAACTCGGCGGATTTTTGCTGAACAATACGGGATATGAAGAGTTGACAAAGAGTATAGAGGGCAGCGTGCTCCCGTGGGGAGACACAGCCGGCTCGGTGATGTGCGTCAATCTCGATAACAGACAAAGCTTCGGCAGATCGGATATCACCGCATCTTATGTCTTCAAACTTGCGGAGAATAGGATATTCTCAACGGTAAAGCATATGGTCTGCCTTGAAACACAGATGTCACGATGCTATATAACGGAACCGTCCGCTCTTTCCGATCAATTTGTCAGTGATGCCGTTGACTCGATAAATGCCGAGCTTGATAATGCGCCTTATTCGGTCTCGGTGGGCAGCGAGGTCGGAAAGATCACGGTCCGTTATTTGCCCAAGGCATACCAGCACGCCAAAAAAGCGCTTATTATGAGTATGATGGGAACTCGCGGATATCCGAGATATACCGGTCTTCCAGCGCAAAAGAGCGATCTGAAAGTTCCCGAGGCGCTTGCGGATTTCATAAAGGAAGGATTGTGGTGTCAGGAAAATACCAATATAGAAAAAGCAATTACAGAGGCGTTCAGCCCGCTTAAAGACATTTCCGCAGTCGACGAGAGCGACTTTTTCTCATTCCGTACACAGATTGCAATGCTCCTTATCCGAGCCGCCGAACGCCATAAACCGCAGCTTGAATATATGTGGTACGATGAGCGTATCCTCACCGAGCCTTCACTGATGACTACCCTTGACGACTTGAAAAAATGGCTTATATGTATATCCGAGCAGATACGGGCGGATTACGAAAACAGTATGTGCACCCGCTCTCAAAGAACTGTAAGACAGGTAAAGGATATAGCCGAAAAATACTATAACACCGGTATATGTGTTCAGGAGATCGCCGATAAGATAGGTATAACCGCAAACTATCTGAGTACTGTTTTTAAAATGGAGACCGGTGAAAACCTCCTTGAATACATAACGAAGTACAGAATGGAAAATGCCTGCAGACTGCTGCTTGAGACCGATCGATCGGTCTGCGATATCGCACTGTCGGTGGGATGCAGCGATCAGAACTATTTTTCAAAGGTCTTTAAGAAACGATACGGAATATCTCCGACCAAGTACAGAGAAATGAGGGGCAGGATCGATACCGCCCCCGAAAAATAAGAGGAGCAGGCGAAAAATGGGTGATTTTATATTGCGGCTCAAGGCTCATCTTCCGAAAAAGACCATCAGAAACAAAATAATATTCATTGATGTCGTGGTGTTCGGAATGTGTTTTTGTCTGCTTATCCTTTTTATGAGCAGACAGTACTCCGGGATCCTCACCGAACGCACGAAAACCGCCGCCGGGACGAACCTCAGAATGCAGTCTGTCGGCATAAATGAGCAATTCCGAAAAATGGAATATGTTTCGGACACGCTCTTTTGCGACAGTGAGACATCGGTGATACTCAGCAATATCGTAAACAGTACCGACCTTGAGCAAATACGGGACTATTACGAGTACTTCCCGCATCTGCGGGACATATCAAAATCCGCCATCGATCTCGGAATAAAGATATACATAGACGGCGGGGTCTTTTTGTCGTCAGAGCAGCGATACCTTTTCAATGAAGACCTGATAAAAGG
>CAKRVQ010000256.1 GCA_934408795.1 uncultured Eubacteriales bacterium | reverse complement strand
GAGCTTGCTCTCGCACTTGAACCGACCGATGACTACGATGAAGCAAAAATGCTTCTCACAAGGACCGATGACGCTTACCGTCTTATATCATTTATGAGCAGTCCGTCGTTCGGAAATGCCAAGGATGTCACATCGTCGGTGCGGCGCGCTCAGTCGTCGGCAGTGCTTTCAATGAGAGAACTTTTGGATGTCGCCGAAGTCCTCAGAGTATCGCGCTCACTGAGCGAATGGCGTGAAAGATGCGAGGGCTGCGAGGCACCCTCTTTGGAATCGGATTTTAATTCGCTCTATATCAATCGCTATCTTGAGGACAGAATATCGAACTCAATACTGTCCGAAGATGAAATGAGCGATACCGCTTCGCCCGCACTTTCGAATATAAGAAGAAAGATCAGGCAAAACGGTCAGAGCGTTCGCGATAAACTTGAAAAGATCGTAAGGTCGCCGTCGGCGAAGTATCTGCAGGATGCTATCGTGACCCAGCGCGACGGCAGATTCGTCGTGCCGGTAAAGACGGAGCATAAGAATGAGCTTCCCGGCCTTGTGCACGACACATCATCATCGGGCGCAACGGTGTTTGTCGAACCGATGGCGGTAGTTGAACTCAATAACGAGATCAGGATACTGAGATCGAAGGAAAAGGATGAAATAGAGCGTATCCTTGCCGAAATATCATCGGATGTCTCCGACTTTTCCGAGGGTATCCTTCAGGCGTTTGACGGCATAGTCAAGCTTGATCTAACATTTGCCAAAGCGAACCTTGCGTTTGATATGGCGGCATCACTGCCTGTTCTTAATACCGAGGGCAAACTGTATCTTAAAAACGCCCGCCATCCGCTGCTCAACAAACGAACCGCCGTGCCTATAACAGTGTCGCTCGGAATTGATTACGATACGCTTGTGATAACGGGACCTAATACGGGCGGTAAGACCGTCACCCTCAAGACTATAGGCCTGTTGACACTCATGGCGTGCTGCGGATTGCTTATACCTGCGTCCGACGGCAGTATGATCCCTGTTTGCGATGCGGTTCTTGCCGACATCGGCGATGAGCAGAGCATAGAGCAGTCTTTTTCCACATTTTCGGCTCATATGACGAATATCGTTTCTATCATTGACAGAGCCACGCCGTTTTCGCTTGTCCTGATCGATGAGCTCGGTGCGGGAACGGACCCTGTAGAGGGCGCCGCTCTTGCTGCCGCCATTCTTATGAAACTGCGAAAAAACGGGGTGCGTACCGCCGCCACCACTCACTATGCAGAGCTTAAATCTTATGCCATAGAAACCGACGGTGTAATGAACGCCTGTTGCGAATTTGATCCCGAATCGCTGCGCCCCACATATCGTCTTATAATAGGTGCACCGGGAAGATCAAATGCCTTTGCAATTTCAAAAAGACTCGGTCTCTCCGACGATATTATTGAAACCGCTGAGGGTCTTGTCTCCGAAAACGATAAAAGGTTCGAAAATGTAATAAGCGCACTTGACAAAGCTAGGGCTGAGACCGAAAAAGAAAGGGAAGAGGCGGAAAAGCTGAGGATCGGACTTGAAGAGCTTAAACGCCGTCATTCCGATGCACAGAGAACCTTTGATGCAGAAAAGCGCCGTATTATGGATAAGGCGAGAGAAGAGGCAAGAAATATCGTTGAGCGCACCAGGGCACGATCTCAGCAAATGCTTGATGAGCTTGACGAGCTGCGCAGATCGGGCGACATCACCGAGCAGGAGCGAATCAGATGCGCAAGAGAAGCTGCCAAAAAAGGCCTTGCCGATTCCGAAAACATTGCCGATCCCGTTGATAAACAGAACAGTGTCGTCAATTTGCCGCGTGAACTTAAAACGGGTGATACCGTTGAACTCATAAATATCGGAAAAAGAGCAACCGTGATCGAATCGCCTCGCCCCAACGGTACCGTTACCGTTATGGCGGGCATTGTAAAGACGAGTGTCGGGCTTTCCGAACTGCGACTGATCGAATCGCCGTCCGCAACCGTTAACGTAAACGGAGCGGCGCATAAAGGCACTCGCAAGGTCAGCGGCTTGCCGTCACGCGCCGACAGAAGCGCCTCTTCGGAAATAGATCTCCGCGGAATGAATACCGAGGAAGCGCTTATGGAAGTTGACAGGTATATAGATAACGCTGTCCTGAGCGGTATAGAACTCATCTCGATAATCCACGGCAAGGGAACAGGTACCCTCAGAAAAGCAGTGCAGGAGCATTTGAGACACAATAAGTACGTCAAAAGCTTCCGATTGGGAGTTTTCGGCGAAGGAGAAAACGGCGTTACGATAGTTGAGCTAAAATAA
>CAKRVQ010000255.1 GCA_934408795.1 uncultured Eubacteriales bacterium | reverse complement strand
GTCTTTACGCCGAGTTCGACCGAGCAATAGGTCTCCTTACCTTTGGTGACCGAAAGTGTTCCCTTATCGGTGAGACTTACGAGAACACCGTCTCCGAGCGGCGAGTCAAAGCTCTTTTTGGAGAATTCAAATCCGACAAAGCCTTTACCCTCGTCGATAAGGTATGTGGCATCAACCTTGAATCCGCCGAATTCCTTACCTTCGATTCCCATCTGCGAGAGCTTCTCGGAGCGCTGGATAAAGCCTTCTTCGCTGTAATCCCAATCACCCGAAACACATCTCAGCAAGGGGTATTTCTTTGCTCTTTCTATTCCGCTGAAGTCAAGTTTTCCGATGTCGGGAGTGGTCGGGGTGTTAAAGGACACGCCGTCCTCGATAGAATTGCCGAAACAGGCATACTTGAAGGTCGCTGACGACACGCCGTCAACGGCAAGTCCCGCTCTCTCGTTGCAGAGGTTGGCGATTATATCTTTACCGATCCGCTTATAGGTCTTGCCGTTATATGTATAAACCGCTGAGTAGGCAGTGCCTATTCTCTGAAGCTGAACGATAAGCCTGTTATTGGGAAGTGTATCCTCTGCGGAATAGTAGACGGCAAGCTTTCCGTCGGTCTCTCTGCCGAAAACTATCATCTGTTTTCCGCCGACGATCATTCGTCCCGTAAAGACGGCGATATCATCATCCTGTCTGCAGATAACACCCGCGCAGTCGCCCTCTTCCGCGCCGACAAACTTGATCTCGGTCTTGAATGTCCAATCTTCGTCCGGTGTGTAAGAGAGGATCTCGGCAGCCGCTCCGGCAGGAGTCAGAGTGATGCCTGATTTTGAGTAGAAGCGATCGGCAATACCGTAATCAAACATAGCAGAGTCGCCCTTAGTAAAGTCGTCACAGAGAATGCAGTTCTTATCGTAGCTGACATTGACATTTGTGAACTCACCGCCGTCGAGTGCGGAAACGCCGGCATATGCGTGGTTAGACATGTCGATATGAAGTCCATCGACAACGGTCATGACCGAATGAGGCATTCTCATAAGGACATTGTTGACCGTGAAGTCCCAGAGATTGCCGAGGGTCTTGGTTGCTTTGACCGCAAAGCGGTTTTCTGCATCACGGGTTATCATTACATATGATCCCTTTTCTATATCCGCCGATGCTATACGCTTCACTTTGGCACCGTCGGTAAGGCGGGCGTAAACAGTGAGTCTCTTACCCTTGACGGATGCTGCTATAAACGCAGAATCGGTATCCTTGCCTCCTCTTGCCATTATAACGCCGCCGTTAGTCTTGGCGGAGACCGAGAAGGTATTGAAGACATCGTTATTGACAAAGACAAGTGAATCTTCATCGCCGATGCTGCCCTTTCCGCTGATCACGAATCCGTCATCCTCGGGGACGGTCACGACCGCCTCTGCGCCGCCGATATTATCGATAGAGAATCCGCCCTTATGAGATGCCGAATCCTCGCCCTTTACGAATATCGTTCCGCCTGCGGGAATTTCGACATCTATAAAGCCGTCACGAGCCGTATAGTGTTTGCCCGTAAACCAGTCGGTAAACACGGTTCCGTCGACCTCGGAAAGGTCACGGACATTAAGGGACATATGATATGTACTTTCCCTTCTTCTTGCAACCGTGATGACTGTGCCGTTTTCATCTTTTCTGGCGAACGCAAGTACATTATTTACATCGTCAACTGCGAGGTACTTGATAATACCTTTACGAACGGCGGTATACTTCTTACGCAGCTCGGTAAGAGCCATGGTATTATGAAGCACCTTATAGTCCCAGTTTGCTTCATTCCAGTCCATGCCGTAGAAGGTATGGCCGTCATCTCTTTCAAGTTTGATCTCATCACCGTAATAGATACAGGGGGCACCGACTTCGGTCATATGGATGAGTTGGAGTGCTTTGAAAGCATACGGCTTGACATCGCGACAGCGCGGTCTGTCGTGGTCGTTCATGGAATTATACTGGCAAAGGCCGAATGCACGGGGAACATTATGCATTTCGTTGTCGTAGCGTTCGAACATAAACGACTCCGGAAGTTCGCCGCGCATATAGGGATAGCCGTATTTAACAAATTCAAGGTTCCATCTGGAGTCCCACGACCCTGTATCGACCGAGTAATACATTGAATACTCGGAAAGCATCAGCATTTCGGGATTGATCTCTCGTAGGTAAGGACGCATCTTCCCGACGACCTCATCCGCTCCGATGCGGGTGCCGTCTTCCTTGATTCCGTAAAGGGAGCCGCCGCAGTCATAGCGGATAGCGTCAACATCAAACGGAGACGAGCAATAGTACTGAAGA
>CAKRVQ010000254.1 GCA_934408795.1 uncultured Eubacteriales bacterium | reverse complement strand
GTGTTACACCCCGCCCGCAGCTCTTTATTAAACAAACGGCGTCGGATCGTTATCCTTTTGTCGTCGCCACGCACGGGGACGCGATGTGGCGGGATAGGGTCCGAGACACCGAAAGAATAACATCGATCGGGCGTTAGGTATCCGTCAGGCACAAAATATCTTTGTGTTTGACGGATACCTATCGGCATTACATTAATATATCGGAGGGAAAAGCGTGGCACCGTCGGCAATAGAGCTTAAGAACATAACAAAGACTTTCGGCAGCATCGTCGCGAACAAAGATGTCTGCATGAGCGTGAAATACGGCGAGATCCTTGCGATCCTCGGTGAAAACGGAAGCGGCAAGACCACCCTTATGAATATGATTGCGGGCATTTATTATCCCGATCACGGTCAGATCTTTGTGGGCGGTAACGAAGTCGTGATCCGTTCTCCCAAGGATGCATATAAGTATAAGATCGGAATGATCCACCAGCATTTCAAGCTCGTGAATGTTTTTTCCGCGACCGAGAACATCGTGCTCGGACTGAATGACGGTGAAAGGTTCAACATAAAGAAGAGCTCCAAGAAGGTCAAGGAGATCAGTGACAAATACGGATTTGATATTGATCCGGATAAAAAAATATACGATATGTCCGTTTCGGAAAAGCAGACGGTCGAGATAATCAAGGCACTCTACAGGGGCGCAGATATCCTTATACTTGATGAACCTACCGCCGTGCTTACCCCTCAGGAGACGCAAAAGCTTTTCACCGTACTTCGCAATATGAGAAACGACGGGAAAGCCATAATAATCATCACTCATAAAATGCACGAGGTGCTTTCTCTCTCGGACAGAGTAAGTGTTTTAAGAAAAGGCCGCTATATCGGTACCGTGGACACGGTCGATACAAACGAGTCCGAGCTTACCGAGATGATGGTCGGCAAGAAGATAAGCCTTAACATAGAGCGCGCCGAGCCGGTGAACCCGACCGACCGACTGGTTGTGAAGAACATCAGCTGCGTCAATCGTGAAGGCACTAAAGTGCTTGATAATGTCTCGTTTACCGCTCGTTCGGGTGAGATACTCGGGATCGCGGGTATCGCCGGCGGCGGACAGAGAGAACTGCTTGAGGCTATAGCAGGTCTTCAGAAGATAAACGAGGGTGATATACTTTATAACAATCCCAAAACGGGAAAGACCGACGATTTGAGGGATAAGACTCCTCTTCAGATAAGGGAGCTCGGCGTGAGGCTTTCTTTCGTGGCGGAGGACAGACTCGGAATGGGCCTCGTGGGCAATATGGATATCGTCGATAATATGATGCTCCGCAGTTACAGGAAAGGCAAAAGCTTCCTTTTGGACCGAAAGAAGCCGAAAAATCTTGCCGATGAGATAATCAACAACCTTGAGGTGGTAACTCCTTCCGCCAACACCCCCGTGAGAAGGCTTTCGGGCGGAAATGTCCAAAAAGTCCTTGTGGGCCGCGAGATCGCCGCATCGCCTACAGTCCTTATGGCGGCATACCCCGTTCGCGGTCTGGACATCAACTCTTCATATATAATATACAACCTTTTGAATGCGCAGAAAGAAAAAGGTGTTGCGGTTATATTCGTCGGTGAGGATCTGGATGTTTTGCTTGAGCTTTGCGACCGAATCCTCGTTATCGGATCGGGCAAAATCACCGGTCTTGTGGACGGCAGAAAAACGACAAAAGAAGAGATCGGACTTCTTATGACCAAACATGCGTCTGACCAGGAGGCGTCTTGTGATGACGGCAAGGGCGGCAGCACTGCCGATGAGAAAGAGGTGAAGGCATAATGAACAATTGCGAAAAGAAGGTCAGAGAGCCTTTGTTCCACATTGTAAAACGGACCTCTATACCTTGGGGAAAGGCGTGGCTCATAAGGATCGCCTCTGTTGCGGCGGCGCTTATTGTCTGTGCTCTCGTGACCGTTTTCCTCACGGGCGAAAATCCGCTCGGTGTCTTCAAAACCATGATAGACGGAGCCGTCGGAACCGAAAGGCGTATATGGAACCTTTTGCAGAATATGGCGATCCTTTTGTGCGTTTCGCTTGCGGTCACACCCGCCTTTAAGATGCGCTTTTGGAATATCGGTGCCGAGGGTCAGGCCTTGATAGGCGGACTTGCCACCGCGACCTGTATGATATTTTTGGGAGACAAGCTCCCGGCACCAGTCCTTATAATCGTGATGTTTGCGGCAAGTGTTGCGGCAGGCGCGATATGGGCGGTCATCCCTGCTGTTTTTAAGGCAAAATGGGGAACGAACGAGACCCTCTTTACTCTTATGATGAACTATATAGCCATGCAGTTGGTTTCCTTCTTCTCTTATGAGT
>CAKRVQ010000253.1 GCA_934408795.1 uncultured Eubacteriales bacterium | reverse complement strand
ATATGGCGCACGGCACCATGCTTCTCGTGAGATCCGATGCACTTCCAGAAGTTTTTTCAAAAGTGGCTCTTGTCAAAGAGATGCTTTCCGAAAACGACAGACTTTCGGTAAGCGACGCCATACGGGAGGTCGGCATTTCACGAAGCGCTTTTTACAAGTACAGAGATTCGGTCTTTTCCCCCTCGGAAACCGGGAAGAGCGATATTTCAAACCTGTTTCTTATGCTTAAGGACGAAAGCGGCGCGCTTGCGGGGGTCATAACCGCGGTCTCTTCATACGGCGCCAACATTCTGACGATAAATCAGAGCGTCCCGAAGCACGGTGTGGCGAGTGTCACCATCTCGTTCACCCATAACAGTAATTATTCCAAAAATGATTTCATCAACGCCGTCACCGCGATAAGCCAGGTCGTCTCGGCGTCGATACAGTAGAAAGGAAAGTTTGTCGGATGGTAGACATTGCGATAATGGGGCACGGCTTTATAGGTTCCGGTGTGGTTGAGGTCCTTACAAAGAATCACGATCACATTTCCGCCAAAGCAAAGGAAGAAATAAACATAAAATACATTCTCGATATAAGAGATTTCCCCGAGCTCCCTTATAAGGACAAATTCATAAAGGATTTCAGCCTGATAGAGAATGACGACAGTATAAGGATAGTCGTGGAGGTAATGGGAGGAACGGTCCCAGCCTACGATTTCGTCAAAAGATGCCTGTTAAAAGGTAAAAGCGTCGTCACCTCCAATAAGGAGCTTGTTGCCGAAAAGGGCGCCGAGCTGCTTAAAATAGCCGAAGAAAAGAATGTCAATTTTCTTTTTGAGGGCAGCGTCGGAGGCGGAATACCGATCCTGCGCCCGATCGCACAGTGTCTCGCGGCAAATGACATAACCGAGGTCGTCGGAATACTCAACGGCACCACCAACTTCATCCTCACCAAGATGACCGAGGAAGGAATGAGCTTTGAAGACGCCCTATCGCTTGCTCAGCATCTCGGCTACGCCGAACGCGACCCGAGAGCCGATGTTGACGGAGACGACACCTGCAGAAAAATATGTATTCTGGCTTCGATCGCCTTCGGCAAGCATGTTTATCCCCGCCAGGTCCAAACCGTCGGAATAAGAAACATAACTCCCGAAGACTTTGCTTACGCCGATGACACGGGCTGCACGGTAAAGCTTCTCGGAAGGACAAAGCTGCTTGATTCGGGCAAGGTGATCGCCGCGGTCGGACCCTGCTTTGTCGACCATACAAGTCCGCTTTACAATGTTACCGATGTTTTCAACTCGGTACTTGTAAGGGGCGACGCCATCGGTGATGTGTCGTTTTACGGCAAGGGTGCCGGAAAGCTTCCCACGGCGAGTGCCGTGGTAGCCGACATAATCGACTGCGTAAAGCATCTGTCGGCAAGAAAGTACCTCTCATGGGAGGACGGCAGCGACGATTATGTCGAAGACCCCTTAAAGGAGAAGGCGCGCCTTTATGTCCGACTGGTTTCGGACAATCGGCACATCACGAACATCATAAAGGAAAAATTCCCCGGAGCGCAATTCCTTGAGCGCGAAGGCAGACCGCAGAACGAGTTTGCGTTTGTCACCCCGCATATGAAAAAATCCAAGACCCTTGATGAGCTTGAAAGCATTGAGGATAGCACCGTAATCACGACGATGCATATTTTGGAATAGAGCGGGGATCGGCAGTCGGTAAAGCTCCCTCGGACCGAGAAGGGACGACTGCCGATATGCGGGTTTTCCGTCCTAGGCAAAACCATACGGAAATGTAAATGTAGATTCAGCGGAGGTAAATATGGCACTGATAGTAAAAAAATTCGGCGGCAGTTCGGTAGCCGACGCCGAGCGTATATTCAATGTTGCCGATATAATAATCAAAGATTACGAAAAGGGCAACGATGTGGTCACGGTCGTCTCTGCGCAGGGGGATACAACGGACGATCTTATAGCGAAGGCGCTTGAGATCAATCCCGCAGGTCCTTCAAAAAGAGAGATGGATATGCTTTTGTCCGCGGGAGAGCAGATGTCCTGTTCCCTGCTTGCAATGGCAATAGAAAAGCGCGGTTACCCGGTGGTGTCGCTGCTCGGCTGGCAGGCAGGCTTCAAGACGGATTCCAGCTATTCCCGCGCACGCATCAAAAAGCTTGAGCCCGAAAGAATAAACGCAGAGCTTGCAAAAAAGAACATCGTCATTGTTGCAGGCTTTCAGGGCATAAACAAATACGACGATATCACCACCCTCGGCAGGGGCGGTTCGGATACCAGTGCGGTCGCGATCGCGGCGGCGATGAAAGCGGATCTCTGCCAGATATACACCGATGTAGACGGTGTTT
>CAKRVQ010000252.1 GCA_934408795.1 uncultured Eubacteriales bacterium | reverse complement strand
TACTCAAGTCGGGGGATCGGTTCCCAAGGGGCAAGAGGTTCAATGGAGGGGTCGCCTCCGAAGCGTGTAGGGTCGAATTCTTTTCTGTACGCTCCGAAGCGGTCGCCGAATTCGTGAACATCTTCAAGTACGAACCAGCCTTTATCTAAGTTAAGTTGCATATGATTATCCTTTCGCTGATGAATGTTATTCCTTTACCGATCCGAGCACCATACCGGATTTTATATACTTCTGAAGCAAAGGGAATGCAAACAGTACCGGCAGGATCGTGAACACCGTAAGTGCTGCTATCTGGCTCTGTTTTGACACCGCCGTGCTTGCGGAATTGAGGTCGGTGAACTCGGATGCGGTCGTCATTGTGGTATAGAGAAGTGTCTGAAGAGGATAGTTTTTCGGGTCCTTCATATATACCATACCGCCGAACCAATCGTTCCAATGTCCGACAAGGGACATAAGGCTCAGGGTTGCGACCGAGGGCAGGGATAACGGAAAATAGATCTTAGTGAGTATCTGAAAATACGAGGCTCCGTCAAGTCTTGCGGACTCAAACAATGCGCGGGGCAGCTGGCGGTAGAAATTCAAAAGGATTATGACCGATCCCACCGGAACCGCACCGAGGACGAGAGCCCAAATGGTATCAAGCAGCTTTAAGTCCTTTAAGAGTATATAGTAAGGGACCATACCGCCGCTGAATATCATTGAGAAGAAGAAAAAGGCGACATATATGCTTCTGCCCTTAAAATGCTTTTTGTCAAAAGAGAGCGGGAAAGCAACCGTTATTGTAAGTATCATACTTATAACGGTACCCAGTATCATTCGCAGTACGGTGACTCCGAACGATCTCCAGACAGAGGCATCGGTGAAGACCTTTTTATACGCCGTCCAGTTAAAGCCGATCGGCAGCAGTGTGACGGCGTTTGCAGTCGAGCTTGCCTGATCACTGAAGGAAACGGCGATAATATGTATGAACGGTATGATACAAACTATCGAAAGAAGGGCGAGGAACAAGTAATTAAAGGCGGAAAAGATCCTGTATCCCACAGATTTGTTTTTCAATGTCTTTCCCTCCCCTTAAAACACTCGGTACTTCGCAAACTTATCGGCAAACAGGTACGAGAGTCCGACAAGTATCATTGCGATCACCGATTTGAAGAGTCCGACCGCGGTACTGAAAGAATACTGTGCGCCCATAAGACCGACTCTGTAGACATATGTGTCGATAACATCGGCGGTCTCAAGCACCAAGCCGTTATACAGATTGAATATCTGGTCAAAGCCCGCGTTAAGGACTCCGCCGATATTGAGTACAAGGAGCAGTATTATAAACGGCTTTATGCCCGACAGTGTCACATGCCATGTCTGCTGCCAGCGGTTCGCGCCGTCAAGCGCCGCCGCTTCATAAAGCGTGCTGCTTATTCCCGCTATCGCCGCGGTATAGAGTATTGCGGAAAATCCCGCCTCCTGCCAGAGGTTTGTGGTTATCAGGACCGACCTGAACCATGTATTGCTTCCGAGAAAGAATATGGGTTCAAGGCCTGCCGCCGTCAGCACCGTGTTGATCATTCCGTCATTTGCGAGCATTCCTCTCACCAGTCCGCCGAGTATTGTCCAAGAAAGGAAGTGAGGGAATATCATCATTGACTGGAATACTCCTCTCACGCTGCGTCTCTTCACTTCGTTCAACAGAAGTGCAAGTATCAGCGAGAATAAGAGCAGTGTAACTATTTTGAGTACTGCGATTATAAGTGTATTTCTCAGTATCCTGTGAAATTCCGGCATTGAGAAGAGGCGTTCGAAATGCTTGAAGCCGACCCATTTTGAGCCGAGTACCCCTTTTGTGGGGATAAAATTCTGAAACGCCATAAGTATGCCGTACATCGGGAAATAGCTGAACACAAGCGTTGCTATAACGCCGGGTATCATTATCAGATGAAGCGGCAGCTGATCTTTCAATCTGTTTCTTCTGCGCAATGCCGATAAATCAGATGTTTTCATCGGTATTCCCCCGTTTATTTATGCTCCGCATACCACTTATTGACTTCATCGGTGACGGCATCGCCGCCGTCCTTATGCCAGGATTCGGCAAAGGTATCGAATTCGGATATATCGCCGCCCATTATAATGTTGTAGTATGTTTCGATCATACGGGTATCGAGTGATGTCTTATAGAACTGTGCATCATCCGAATAGACACCGTTGAAGAGGTTGTATTTAAAATCCTTATAGGTATCGGAGAACACCTTTTCGGCGGTCTTATAGATGACATCAAGTGCCCAGCCCTCGCCGCCGACGAACTCCGTGTCGGGATCGCCGCCCGCCTCCTCGAAGAGCGCCAGCTCCTCGTCGGTCGGCTTG
>CAKRVQ010000251.1 GCA_934408795.1 uncultured Eubacteriales bacterium | reverse complement strand
TCAAGCAGAACCGTACGGCAGCGCCGCGATGCGCGCCGAAGGCGCGCATCAAACGGGCACGGCGTGCGGCTGCGGCGGTAATACCGTAAAGCGGTAATTGCCGCGGTGTTGCCGAATGTAGGGGGTGCGCCGGAATAAGCACCCCCCGCAGCCGTGCCCGTTTTGCGCCCTCCTGTCGAAGGGCGCGCGGCGCTGCCGGGTTTCGCCTTATGCAACACCGCTGAAAGCATAGTAAAATATAAAGAGTAAATAAGAACGACGCATACTGCAAAGAAACGCAGTGTGCGCCGTTTTTTTCTCTTTATCCATCGTTGTATGCATCCCTAATAATTTATAATTACACATCCATGCACCTCGCATCGTGTACCCTGTTGCACAACAACCATGATACCGTCGGCTGACGCACCGCGCCCCTGCATGCCTCGGTTCTCCCTTAATAAACCTCTAAAATGCCGCCCGTTCTGATCCTGCATTCTGCTCTTAAATGTAAATAATGTATAAGATTTTTGTTTACTGACAAGAATAAAATACGGGATTTTTGATCATTTTGCGCCATATTGTCCTTAAAATGGTCATTTTTAAGGACAAATCACCCCACTTTTGCGAAATTTGTGAATTATGTCCACATATTATTATAACCTTGCACAATGATTTCGGACAACAAAAGGCGTAAAACAGGCCTAATCGGTAATTTATATCTTGTTTTTCGGCTTTTGTCGGCCGTAGAAATTGAACAAAATTGTGCATATTGCACAATAATGTCTTCGCTGCTGATTTGACATTTAACAAATAATTGATTATAATTTGCAAGTCCTAAAAGGTTACAAATTTGTAACCATTTCAATATCGCATCACGCGGCTTTATTTTTACATCTTTGCCGTGCTTGTATTGTATGAAAATCGATCGATACACGAATCGTCGCGATGTCCGATTGTCTTGTCACCCCGACATCCCGCGCCGTTCGCAGTGATGCGTAAAAGGAGGATCATATGTTTAAAACCATATTCGGAAAGATACGAAGTACAGTCGGCGCCTCGTTTTTAACAAAGAGGAAATGCCTTGCTCTGCTTGTCGTTGCATCAATAGCGGCGGTAGCAACTCTTTTCGTAACATCATCCACCGTGAATGTGATCGACGGAGAGACCGTAAAAAAGGTACGCACCTACAACACCGATGCCGATGCCATTCTTGAGGAGGCAGGAATTGAAGCAACCCTGTATGATATTGCCGAATTCAATGAAAACGGTGATGTCGTTATAACCAGAGGCTTCCCGGTCACAGTTGTAACCGGAGATAATGAACAGGTATTTTATACGAGCGGCGGTACTGTCGCCGAACTTATCCGAGAAAACGGCATCAACTTTGACAGTGATATCGATATTATCAACTGCGATCTTTCCGATTATCTGTATGAAGGAATGGTCATCGAGATAGATGATGTCAGCTATGTTTACTTCAAGGAGACGGTAGCGCTCCCGTCGTCGACCGAAACCGTATATTCCGCCGCCCTCAATAAAGGCGTGACCAAGACAACGGCAGGCAAAGATGGCGAAAAGGTCATAACCTATAAAAAGAAGCTCGTAAACGGTGTTGTCAGCGAAACGAGTACCGTTTCGGAAGAAATAACGAAAAAGGCGGTAAATTCCGTAAAATATATCGGAACCGCTTCGCCGTCACTCGGCACGGCATCTTCCGCGGGCGGCTCGTTCAAATATGCCGATCCCTCACGCTGGGTGTCTCTCTTAAGACCGTCATCGTCTATTAAACTGGACGCAAACGGTGCACCGGTCAGCTATAAAAAGCTGCTTACCGGGATCGCCTCGGCATACAGTCCCAACGACGGCAGAAACAGTGCCACAGGTGTTGTCCTTAAAGCGGGATATGTTGCGGTGAACCCAAAGGTCATCCCTTACGGCTCAAAGCTTTATATAACCACCGCCGACGGCTCCGTGATCTACGGTTACGCCGTCGCTGCCGATACGGGCGGATTCGTTTATAAATACCCGGATAGGATCGTTGATCTTTTCTTCGAAACCGAAGCAGAAGCAAGCCGTTTCGGACTTAAAAACATTAAGATATATATTCTTGAGTGATCGATCTGCACCGAGCCCGCAACCGATCCGCCGAACCCGACCGAGATCACCGAGTTTTCGGCAGACCGCCGATCCGATACAAAAAGGCTGCCTTACGGCAGCCTTTTCTTATGTTCGTATGACCGAATCTGTAAGCCGAGTTCTGTCTTGAACGACTATCTATCTCGATTGCGAATTGCTCCGCAACTCAAGCCGCATTTCCCGACACGCCGGGCAAGCGTACAGTCGGACTTTGCGTTGCTCCGGATAGGGTTTACAGGGTCGCACAGTCTCC
>CAKRVQ010000250.1 GCA_934408795.1 uncultured Eubacteriales bacterium | reverse complement strand
CATCCATACCGAGCGCCTCGGCTCTTATATCCTCTCTTATTCCGTTTGATGAAAGTGTCGTTCTTATATCGTCCCGCGCATATCCGCCGAGCGACGAGAGCGAATTGACGACGGTCTTTCTTCTTTGTCCGAACGCCGCCTTTACAAAAGCAAAGAAAGCCCTTTCATCTGCCACCGTTATCGGCGGGGCGGTCCTGATCTTCAGTTTTATCACGGCACTGTCGACATTCGGAGAAGGCATAAACGCCTCTCTCGGGACTTCAAAAAGAATCTCGGGGTCGGAAAAATACCGAACGGCGACCGTCACGGCGCCCGACTCCCTTGTTCCCACCTCGGCACAGATGCGTTCGGCGGCTTCTTTTTGCACCATAACGGTAATCGAGGTTATAGGCAGTTTGCTTTCGAGCAGCAGCATAATAAGAGGTGAGGTGATATAGTAAGGCAGATTTGCGCAGACGGCGACCTTTCTTCCCTCGGCACGCTGCTCGATAAGGTCCCTAAGATCCAGTTTCATTGCGTCACCGAACACGATCTCGGTGTTATCTGCAAAGGAAAGTGTTTTTTTGAGAACGGGCCGCAGCCTTTCATCCAGTTCTATCGCCGTGACCCTTTCGAAGCACCTTGCGAGTTCGGCGGTGAGAACGCCGATACCGGGGCCTATTTCAAGAGCAAATTTTTCCCCGTCTTCGCAGGCGGCGGATGCCATTTCGGGACACACCGAGCCGTCGATCAGAAAGTTCTGACCGAGGGATTTCTTAAAGGAGAAGCCTGCCTCCGAAAGTATTCTTTTTATTACCGCGGGATCGGACAAGCGTTCCAATTCGGCACCGACCTTTGCACATTTTATCAGAATATATTATAGTGTACCTGTCGGCCGTTGTCAATGAATAATACGCCGATTTATAAGATTCGGGCGGCGCGCAGGGTGCGCCGCGGGAGAGAAGCTCGGATGAAGAACAGGGGTATTTTGTTACGGAAGGTGAACGCGGCGCGCAAGGTGCGCCGCGGGAGAGTTTATGCGGCGGCATCTCACTTACGGCGAAGTACAGAGGAGCCGCCCGTCGGCGCGCGCTGAATGTGCGCGGCGGTGGGCGGCAGTGAGAGCGGTCTTTCGTTTACCCTCCTACCCTAACCGACAGAGGGGGCAAAAAGACGCCGTCGGCGCACACACGCGCCGACGGCGTCGGATAACCGTTTAATAAGTCGGTTCGGCTGACAATACTATCGTTACTGCTTTTTAAGTCTTACGCCTGCAAACGCAAACGGTTCGATTCTTGAAAGGTGCAGTTGATTGCCCTCGATCCTTCCGCTGCAGTTTACGAATTCGGCAGTCATATAGTTGTCTTTAAGCTTTATGACCGGCTGCAGTACGGGATCCTCAATACCGTTTATAAGCGCCACGGAGAGTCCGTCCGAATGCTTTTTGGTCAGCAGCATAAGGTCGGGATTTCCCTCACACACGGCATCCGCAGGCGAACCCGTGAGCCATTCGATATCATCACGCAGCTGCATTCCGCGCTCATAGTTGTAAAATCTGTAATCGTTGCAGCCGTAGCCCGGGAAGGCATAGACCGCAAATTTCTGACCGTTTGCATTCTGATAGCGATAAGCTGCGGGGGAGCCTATCGTGTTGAGGATACCGTCACTGACTGCGAAGCGCGAAGTCACGATCGCTCCGTCGGCAACCTCGATCTCGTATTCGGTGTCGGGCGCTTCATAGCCGATGCTTGTGATATGATCCGTATTGCAGAAGTATTCCAGTCCCGACCCTCCGCGTTCCCTGTATGAAACAAGTCCGACATCAATACCTCTTTCGGCAAGTTCAAGAGCCGCAGGCATATCAAGTATCAGTCCCGATGATATATCTTCATCGGTAAGCATCTTTACATTATGTCCGAAAACTATACCGCCGTGACCTTTGCCCTTATATACGGTTGAGAGCGATGCGTGTGCAAGCAGTTTGGAAGCGGGAGTATAGAAAAGATGTTCAATGTAACGGTTGCCGACATATTTTTCCGGCAGCTTTATGTCACTGATCTTATCAAGGGCTTCATACACACGGACGCCCGTCATTTCTCCGCCCGAGAGGACTCCCTCCAGCGCACTGTAAATGTCGTTGTTGCTCTTGTATATGTTAAGGTATCCCATATCGTATTCGGGATGAGCTGTATACTCGATCGAATAGCGGAGAAGACCGTCCGTTTCACCCGTAAATCGCAAAGCCATATCATACAACTCCGCATAAGCCGCAGGTGTTATGAAGCGTGGACGCGGATAGGTGTCGCCCTCGCCGACCACTTCGATGTCGGCGTCCTTGTCTTCACGCCAGCATGCCTCCATACGCACAAGGTTGATAACATCACAGAGACGGAGACCGA
>CAKRVQ010000249.1 GCA_934408795.1 uncultured Eubacteriales bacterium | reverse complement strand
GCTTTCGCAGCAGATAAATGCGATCGTAATGGGTCTTGCGGGCGCCGAAAGAATATTCGCCCTCATTGATGAAAGACCCGAGACCGACGACGGGTATGTGACTCTCGTAAACGCCGAACCCGACGGCAACGGCGGGGTGAGGGAGACCGATAAGCGTACAGGCTGCTGGGCGTGGAAGCATCCGCACAAAGACGGCAGCGTCACCTATACACGCCTTTCGGGTGATGTGCGTATGAAGGATGTAGACTTCGGTTATGTTCCGGAAAAAATAGTACTCCATGATGTTTCGGTATATGCCGAGCCGGGTCAGAAGGTTGCCTTTGTGGGTGCGACAGGAGCCGGAAAGACCACCGTTACAAATCTTATAAACCGCTTTTATGACATTGCGGACGGCAAGATAAGATACGACGGTATCAACATCAATAAGATAAAAAAGAAGGATCTGAGACGGTCCCTCGGGATAGTGCTTCAGGACACCAATCTGTTTTCGGGCTCGGTTATGAATAACATCCGTTACGGAAGACTTGACGCTACCGACGAGGAATGCATTGCCGCCGCAAAGCTTGCGGGTGCCGATGACTTTATTACACGCCTGCCCGAAGGGTACAATACCGAGCTCACCAATAACGGTGCCAACCTCTCTCAGGGGCAGCGGCAGCTGATCGCCATTGCGAGAGCGGCGGTCGCCGATCCTCCCGTAATGATACTTGATGAGGCGACCTCTTCAATAGATACCCGAACCGAAGCTATAGTCCAGCGCGGAATGGATAAGCTTATGGAAGGCAGAACGGTATTTGTGATCGCGCACAGACTGTCAACCGTCAAAAATTCGGATGTAATAATGGTTCTTGACCACGGCAGGATAATTGAGCGCGGAAGTCACGATGAGCTCATAGCGCAAAAAGGAACCTATTACAGGCTTTATACAGGCGCATTTGAGCTTGAATAATAAGCACATGGCTCACGACGGAGGCTCCGGCAGCAAACGCTAATAATCGCTAATCATAAGAATAGAAACAAACGCAAAGTGAGCTCATCGGTTTTATACCGATAGGCTCACTTTCGTTGTCACATTATTAAATTGTTACTTAAAAGTCAAAAGCGGTTCGCCGCCCGTCAAGGGCAGCGAACCGCTTTGATGTTTTTGTCGCGGAGACTTAGATCTCGGCAAAGTACTTGATCGTGCGAACCATCTGGCTGGTGTAGGAATTCTCGTTGTCATACCAGGCAACGACCTGAACCTGATAGGTATCGTCGTCGATCTTGGATACCATGGTCTGGGTAGCATCGAAGAGTGAGCCGTAACGCATACCGATAACATCGGAGGAAACGATCGCATCTTCATTGTATCCGAATGACTCGGAAGCTGCTGCCTTCATGGCTGCGTTGATACCGTCAACGGTAACATCCTTGCCCTTTACAACGGCGGTGAGGATGGTGGTTGAACCGGTGGGAACCGGAACACGCTGAGCGGAACCGATGAGCTTTCCGTTGAGCTCGGGAATTACAAGACCGATAGCCTTTGCAGCACCGGTAGAGTTAGGAACGATATTTGCAGCACCTGCGCGTGCACGGCGGAGGTCACCCTTTCTGTGAGGACCGTCGAGGATCATCTGGTCGCCGGTGTAAGCATGAATGGTGCTCATTATACCGCTGACTATGGGAGCATACTTGTTGAGGGTATCAGCCATAGGTGCAATGCAGTTAGTGGTGCAGGAAGCATCGGAGATGATCTTGTCTTCTTTTGTGAGGGTCTTCTCGTTTACACTGTAAACGATTGTCTTAAGATCCTTACCTGCGGGAGCGGAAATAACGACCTTCTTTGCGCCTGCATTGATGTGAGCCTGGCTCTTCTCAAGTGAGCAGTAGAAGCCGGTGCACTCAAGGACAACATCGACATCGAGCTTGCCCCAGGGGCACTCGTTAGCGTCTTTAATAGCGTAGATCTTGATTTCCTTACCGTCTACGATGATAGAATCATCAGTCGAGGTGACGGTGTGCTTGCCTTCGCCTATTCTTCCGCAGTATCCGCCCTGAGCGGTATCATACTTAAGAAGTTGTGCGAGCATAGCGGGAGCGGTAAGATCGTTGATCGCAACGATCTCGTAGCCTTCGGCGTCGAACATCTGTCTGAATGCGAGACGACCGATACGACCGAAGCCGTTTATAGCAACTTTTACCATTTTGAGTTCCTCCAATTTTTTATTTTGCAATCTTATTATATACCATTTTTCGGATTTTTCAAGAACTTTGTTTAATAATTAACGGGTTTTTATAAATGATTTCGGGACTATGTTGCCGTGACTGTACAAAAGTCATAAAAAACGGTAAATCGGGCGGCAGGCGGTAGGCGCTTCTCGGCTGCTTTTCGCGGCAGAGAGCG
>CAKRVQ010000248.1 GCA_934408795.1 uncultured Eubacteriales bacterium | reverse complement strand
CCGCGCCCCGCACCCGCCAGATCGAGTTCATCGACAAAGGCGTCGATCTCCCAATCCATGCAGTCCCTTGCCGCCGCGATAAGATCGGCGGTATCGGAATCGTTGAACGATTTTTCGAAAATGATAATAAACGCCTGTTCTCTTGCTTCTCTTCGTGTCATACTTTTTTACTCCAAAAATCAAACTGCTTCAAACTGTTCGCACCGTTGATACCGTTTGTCCGCTGATATTGTTGATGAAAACGATGCACCGATACAGTCCATATACATTTTGTCTGTACATCATATCTGTATAGTTATAAATATTATATTTCATTCCGCTCGTTTTTTCAAGTCCGTAAATATACTGCAACATCGGGTGTTGTATATTTCGACATATTGTGATATTATATAGTCTGTAAGCATTGATCCTTCGGCGTATGATCGGTGGGCGCAGTAAGCGCCGTAAGCGGCACACTTAAACCGACGGGGCGCACCTGTCGGCTTAACTGGGCAGGCTCACACAATGTACACTCAAGTATAGATGTTTCTTTCGGTATTTTCTTTTCGGGAGTGTTTTATCAAATGTCCTTTGTGTTCAGAAAAAGTATGTTCGGCTTCAATAAAGACGATGTTCTGGCTTGCGTAAATGAGCTTTTGGACAAGACTGCGGCGATAAGCGGCGAGCTTGAAAGCGAAAGAAAAAGTCATTCCGAAAAGGAAGCCGATCTTAAGAATCGGCTTTCGGACCTCGGTATGAGTCTTAACGATGCAAACTCAGAGATTGCCCGTCTTCAGAAGGAAAACGAACAACTTACCGAAGAGGTTCGGGAGTTCAGAAACGAAAAAGAAAAGCTTGAGCGGCTCGGCGAGATCATCGGCAAGCTTTATCTTGTCTCCAAAATGAACGCCGAGCAGATAGCTCGCTCGGCAAAAGAAAGCAGGCTCGCTCTTGACAAGGAGCTTGAGACCCAGCTTGCCGCCGCAGAAAAGGCAAGCGAGAGACTCAGTGAGCTGGCAAGGGGCATCACCGACTCGTCAACGAAATACACAGGTGATCTTGCCGCCGTTTCCGAGTCGCTGTCAGACACAAAAAAGCTGATAGGAAAAAGCCTTTCCGAGCTGCGCCGCTCCGAAAAGGCTCTTGATCAAATGGGCGATGCCGCTGCAAAAAGCATAAGTGAGCGGTAAATCGGTAAAGCAGCAAACCGAACAAAGGCAGCGCCGCGCGCCCTCCCCGGACGGGGAGGGCGCAAAGCGGGCACGGCGGCGGTAGCAGGGCAGCTTTTATGCTTTGCAGACCGACGGCGGAAAAGCAATCGGCAAACGAAAACACTCTCGCCGTGTCCGCCTGACGCGCCTTCGGCGCGTCGCGGCGCTGCCTGCGGTCGGGTCGCTGCTCAAGCGGGTTCGATTCTCGTCAGCTTAATTGAATACCCGTCGGTCAACGACCTCAGCCGTTCCCTTTATCAGATGACGGACGGTATGCGGAAATTAAATACGGGACTATAAGAAAACACGGTCTCTCCCGCCTTCCGGGCGGAGGACCGTGCTTTTTATTTACCCGTGAATATCGATTTGTATTCTTTTGACAGAGCCATTGCAACATAATCATCCGCACCGACTATTATGTGGTCAAGCAGTTTAACACCGATATTGTCCAAAAGTTCTTTTATTCTTATTGTGGTCTGTATATCGGGACGGGAAGGAAGAGGTAACCCTCCCGGATGATTATGGCTGAGTACCACGCTCGATGCATTATGCTTAAGTACGACCTCAAGCAATCTTTTAGGTGAGATCGGTGCCACCGTGTTTATGCCGTTGCTTATTTCCTCAACCGCAAGCAGCTTACACTGACCGTCAAGAAGCATTGCTACCACAATTTCGTTGCTTATATTGGAAAAATAATTTTGCAGGTATATACCGCATTGCTCGGATGTGTTGAAATGCTTGATGTTTTTATCGCTTTCAAGAAGATACATTCGGTGAAGCGGCAGTATCATTGAGATCAGCATAGCCGCCTGATCTCCTATACCCTTTACCTTTCGCAATTCATCCGACGAGGCACTCATCACCGCCGAAAAGCTGCCGAAATGCTGGATCAGCTCATGCGCGATCTCGTTTGTATCCTTTCTCGGAGTTGTGAAATACAACAACATTTCAAGGGCCTCGTGCGGTTCAAAGTCCGAAAGACCGTTCTTGAAATATCGGTTTCTCATTCTTTCTCTGTGACCATCATGTATAGAATTCATTGCCATCCCCTACTATTGCCTTTACCCGAATATGCGTTACCCCTTATCATTCGCAACCGGTCAAAAGTATATTTCGGCGGAAACAGGTGCATTTCTCCGCGTTGATTACGGACAGTTCCTACTCAATAACTTCCGCCTGCTTTGCGAGTGCTCCGATCCGCCGTTC
>CAKRVQ010000247.1 GCA_934408795.1 uncultured Eubacteriales bacterium | reverse complement strand
AGCTCACGGTTATGTTTTTGTGCTTGTCGTTCATTGAGGACTGCGGCTATATGGCGCGTGCTGCAATGATCGCCGATCATATCATGATCAGAAGCGGACTCGACGGCAGAGGGTTTGCATCACTTGTTATGGGTATGGGATGCACCGCAACGGCGGTAATGACCACCCGCGCCGTTCCCGAAACAAGCAAGCGGCGGCGACTGATATTTATGCTTCCCTTTGTGCCTTGCTCGGCTAAGATCCCCATCTTGGTCATGTTATCCGAAGCCTTTTTCGGCGGAACGGTCTTTATGTTTCCGGCAGCTTACCTTATAGGTATAACGACCGCTTTTGCGGCGGCAAGGATATTTTATCTGCTTGACCCGTCGAACCGCCGCGGAAAAGAGTCCAAACGGATATTTATGCTTGAATTACCTCCTTACAGACTTCCCATGCCGAGAAACCTTTTTGTACATACATTGGGAAAGATCAAAGACTTTCTGTCAAAGGCAGCAACGGTTCTTCTTATCGCAAGCGTTGTCATCTGGGCGCTGAAGAGCTTCGGTACCGACCTCATGCCGACCTCTTCGCCCGAAAACTCCATACTCGGGAAATTGGGAGGTCTGCTTACACCGATATTTGCGCCTCTCGGCTTCGGCAGCTGGCAGGCGGTGTCGGCGCTTATCTGCGGTCTGATATCAAAGGAAAGCGTGCTTTCGGCGTTCGGTGTCATCCTGTCGTCAAACGGAATCGAGACCGTGCTGACTCCCGCCTCCGCGGCATCGTTTATCGTGTTCGTTATTCTGTCAGTTCCGTGTGTTGCAACACTTGCAAATATAAGGCGTGAGTCGCGGTCGCTCGGCTTTATGGCACTGTCCGTCGTGACGCATCTTACAGTCTCCTGGATATGCTCCTATTTCACATTCCTTTTGACCTCCGCTTTGCTTCGCTGATCGAAAAATACACCCACATCATCATTACAAACGACATACACATAAGAGCGATCGATGCGGCTGCGGACGGTGTCGTCGTATACGCCGCCGAATCGATCAGAGAAGTTTCCGTAGTGACGGGAAATATCTTTTCCAGTAAAAACGACAATGTCGCAGTCAGTAAGGAATGCAGTATCCTGCCCGCGTAAAACAAAGGAAAGTTGATCTTTATTTTCTTCGCCAGCATAAATACCTGAAAGTGGACGGCGATCCCGCCCCAACCGAGTGACGCACCGACGGCGGCGATACCGTGCTTTGACGCCGCTATGCTTCCGTTTGTTACCTCAAGCAGGGAGCAGACGACTGCAGCACCGTTCTCAGGAAGCAGCGAGGCTATACATTCGGAGACGGTTGAAAATATGACTGTGAAGCAGCAAATACCGAACAATGAACTTCCCGCGCTGCAAACCGATGATATAAGTCCTTCTGTCACGGATAACTTTTCAGCGGCACAACCGTCATTTATTTCCGGCTTCAGCAGCCTTGTCGCAACGATTCCTATAATAAGTGCCGAGACAACACTTGCCGAAAACAGTATTATCCCCGCTTCGGTGCTCTTCATCAGCCCCGTGCCGACTGCGGTAATAATAAAGGCGGGACCGCCGTTCATACAAAACGACAGAAGGATAGATGCCGAGCGGTCATCAACTTCGCCCCGACCGTACATATCGGAGATCAGCTTACCGCCTATCGGAAATCCGCCCGTCACCGACATCAGAAAAAGCGTTCCCATCTTACCATTGCAGCCGAACAGGAGTTTTGACGGCAGCGAAAGTATCCTGTCGAGATATGTCGAAAGACGCGTTGAACAGATAAATCCCGCCGCCGCGGTAAACGGAAAAAGTGACGGAATAATTATCTCTCCGCAAAGGGTCAGCCCGTATTTCACCGCTCCCACCGAGGCTTCGGGCATAAAGAGAATAAAGAAAATGAACCCTGATACCGCCGCAAAACACAGTAGGTAAGAGGTCCTGACTATGATCGCTTTTCCTTGCATATTGTTCACTCCGTTTCTAATATGATTTTATATGTTTTCGAGGTCCGCTATGACAGATTTGTCACCGCCGCAGCCTGCAGCCCCTCCGATCGGCGCGCCTGTCTTAAAAAACGATGCCCGTATTTGACCGCAAACGGTTTTCGTTGATTTTATCGGCTCATCCTATGAATTTTATAAAATTCATCGGCATAACTTTATTTAGGGCGTTTTGCGGTATGTGTGGGTATTGCCCCCGCATCCCGACAAAGCCGATTCTCGTATCTCGGTGGTGATAATAAATGGGCAGGGCGGTCAGAGGAATCAAAAAGACCCTTAACGCAATCGGTGAGGATATCTCGGCGGGCGGATCGCGTATTGAGTTGTTGTCTGATTCACAGGTCACTGTTGAAGGATGCAAAGGAATAATGGACTACGGCGATGAGTATATAA
>CAKRVQ010000246.1 GCA_934408795.1 uncultured Eubacteriales bacterium | reverse complement strand
GCTTTCATAAGTGCCGACTTCGTAAGCACCGGTCCGACAAGTTCATAAATGAGCACCGAGAAAAGTATTATATTTCTGATTATACCGCCCTCGACCGTGCCGAGTTCCATAGCGGAGACCGACATTCCGAGTGCAACACCCGCCTGAGGAAGCAGGGTTATTCCGAGATACTTCACGATCATCGGATCGCATCCCGTAAGCTTTGATGTGATTGAAGCGCCGGTGATCTTTCCCAATGAGCGGAATATGATATACACCACCCCGACACCGACTATGGCAAGACTGCCGAACACGCTCAGCTCAAGTTCCGCACCGCTTATCACGAAGAAGAGTATAAAGAGAGGGGTCGTCCAGCGGTCTACCCTGTCCATAAGTTCCTCTGACGACTCACAGGTGTTGCAGAATATCGTTCCGAGCATCATACAGGTAAGGAGTGAGGACATACCTATCGTGACCGCTCCCACTTTTATCTCGATCATTGTAAGAGCAACGGTAAAGATAACGAATGTTACCGACACCGAAAGTCTCTTGCTGCGGGAATGGAAAAGTTTTTCCGCCTGCGAAAAGGCATGACCGAGAAGCGAGCCCACGACTACCGATGTGACTATTTCGATAAGAGGGTTGACAACGATCGATATGACATCCACCGTTCCGCTTACCATTCCTTTGGATATTCCGAACGACACCGCAAAGACTATGAGTCCGACTGCGTCATCAAGCGCTACTATAGGCAGGAGTATGTCGGTGAGCTTTCCTTTGGCTTTATACTGACGCACGACCATAAGTGTAGCCGCAGGTGCGGTAGCTGCCGCGACTGCGCCGAGCGTTATCGCTGAGCTGACGGGAAAAACATCTTCACCGAGGATAAGGCTCAGTACAGCGAGCGCGACATCGACAAACAGTGTCGCGGTAAGTGCCTGAATGACTCCTATTATCGTTGCCTGTTTTCCGATCTTACGAAGCTGAGATATACGGAATTCGTTGCCCATTGAGAAGGCAATAAACCCCAATGCGACATCCGAGATGACCTTGAAATGACCTACATAATCGGCGGATGTAAATCCTAACCCCTCGACGCCGATTAGGGTGCCGAGCTGACCGAGACCGTAAGGTCCTATCAGCACACCGGCAACAAGGTATCCCGTAACCGCGGGCAATCCGAGCGGCTTTACTACACGGGACATAAGCAGTCCCGCGGTAAGTGCTATTGCAATACTGAGCAGTATATCCATTTTGTTCTCCCTCTTCTTTTCGCGCGAATCGCCTAGGCGGAATTTTGATGAGCATACTCAATTTGTCTTTGAGTCGCCCGATTCGACAACTTTTATATTGTAGTACTTTTACGGCCGTTTGTCAAACGCTGGTGCAAATGTTTTTAATTTGCTTTTTTATTTACTTTTATTTGCAAGACCGCCCCGCGCCGTAACGGCGCGGGGCGGTCGATCGTTCAATTCTTTTGCCGCTTTTTTACCGACTTCACGATAATACCGCAGACAACAAGGGTCATTCCTGCGCCGAGTGCCGCTCCGAAAAGGTCGCAGGCGATATCAAAGAGCTCAAAAGCTCGCCCGGGCACGGTTATCTGGTACAATTCGTCGCAGATCGATACCGTGAGCCCGGCTGCTGCCGAAATGGGAAATCGATATTTTTTGATCTTCTTATAGTTGAGTGTAACCGCCGCCAAAGTCACGCCGAGCATGGCGTATTCCGAGATATGTCCGCCGACACGAATGCCGGAATGTATTTTTTCCAGCACTGCTTGTTTTTCTTCGGGGTTCATATTCGTAAACCCATTTATGAAAAGGTCGGCGACCCTTTCGGAGACACCGATGCTTCTGACCGAAGATTCATCGGCAGTTTCGGACGACATAAATAATATCAGGCACACACAGGCGGCAGCAGCCGCCCAGCATACACATTTTACGATCAACTGTTTCATCATACCACCGGATGCGCGGACGACGGTCGTCGTCCGCGCAGGTCCTCCGATTTACTTAGTCTTCTTTGACACCGCTCTCTCGATGAGTTTCACGATCTCGACTATCGGGATCACGGCAACGGAGAGTCCAAGAGCGATCGCATATTCCTTAAGTCCGATAGGCGTGAACTTAAAGGCGTTTGCGAGTGCGGGTATTTCTATTACCGCAGTTGTGAGGAGCAATGCTATCGCGCCCGAGGCCCAGAGCATAATGTTCTGCTTCTTTATGGTAAATACCGAGCTGCGAAGTGAGCGCATATTGAAGGAATGGAATATTTCAGCCATTGACATGGTCAGAAACGCCATTGTGACGCCGTGCTCACTATGGAGGTTTGTGAAGTCAAGCACGCCGAATTCGATGAACTGTCCCACAAAATACGCGGTCAGTGTAAGGAGCGACACAAGTGCACCCTGATAGAATATATCGAATCCGACGCCGCCCGCAAATATTCCGTCTTTCGAATCGCGGGGTTTTTGC
>CAKRVQ010000245.1 GCA_934408795.1 uncultured Eubacteriales bacterium | reverse complement strand
CGATAAGTCCGTCTATCATCGCCGCCGCGCCCACGACCAGACCCGATTGCATGCTCTCTGCGGTGTTGGTTCCTATCACATGCTCGGGGCGTTCCAGTCCAGTATCCGAGAGGAGGGCGGTATTTGATGTGAGAGCGCGCAGTGTCGAATTGACGCCCGCGGCTATCGCACCGCCGAGGAATTCGCCGTTTGCGCTCAAAACGCTTATTGTCGACGCGGTCCCGAGATCTATTATTACCGACGGAAGCGGATACTTTGCGGCGGCGCCCACCGCTCCCGCGACAAGGTCCGCGCCGAGCTGCGCAGGATTATCTATTTTGATGTTCAACCCCGTCTTTACTCCCGGGCCTATCACAACAGGCGGCTTTCCGATAAGATGCTTTACCGCCTCGCCCACCGACCTTGAAAGCGCGGGAACCACCGAGCAGATTATCGAGTCGTCGCTCTCGTCAGTCGTGATACCGTGCAGCGAGAGGATCGTGAATATATCGGCGGCATATTGGTCATCGGTCCTTCTTATATCGGATGACAGTCTGGCAGTGACTGCCAGGCGGTCGCCCTCATAACATCCGAGGGTGATGTTGGTATTTCCTATATCGAATGCAAGCAGCACGGCAAACACTTTCCTTTCTTTATCGGCTGCCGACTCCGATCGGCAACCGGATTGACTTTTCGGCAGGGCGGATGCTTTTTTCGGGGTCGGGTGCGATCGATTTTTGCAATGGCGTTCAGGGATCCGACTTTCGCTCATTTGCGTTCATTTGCGCTCTCATTTGCCCTCTTGCGTTTTCTTGTATTCTCTTATCTTCTCTTTGCACCCCCGCAGAGCAGCCGTCACTATGATATTAACACAAAATGCCGAAGAAATAAAGTGCGATTTTTGTGATACACCTAAATTGACTTATTCCGACTGCAGTGATAGAATAAATGTGCGAAAAAGTAGGCGAGCAAAAGTCGACCCCGCCGTCTGTCAGCGTCCCTTTTCGGCGCTTTTTGACCTTTTTGCTTTTATGGGCGCCGGAAATACGGACGAAACAAAAGCGTAGATACGCATTTATAAAAAGGAGAGTTATAAAATGGAAATTCTCGTCACCGGCGGTGCCGGATACATAGGAAGTCATACCTGCGTTGAGCTGATAAATGCCGGGTTTGAACCCGTGATCATTGATAATCTCTGCAACAGTAAAGAAATGGTCGTTGACCGCATTGAGACCATAACCGGCAAGCGTCCCGCTTTTTATAAAGCCGATGTAAGGGACAAAGCGGCTCTGACCGAAATATTTGACAAACACAACATTGAAGCCGTGATACATTTTGCGGGGCTGAAAGCGGTCGGTGAATCCTGCGAAAAGCCGCTGGAGTATTACGATGTGAATATCGGCTCGACCGTCGCGCTCTGCGAGGTATGCGCCCTTAAGGGTGTTAAGAAAATAGTATTCTCCTCATCTGCCACCGTATACAAAGAAAGCGAGATAATGCCGCTCAAAGAGGATTTCCCGAAAGGTCAGTCAAATCCTTACGGCAGAACCAAGTACTTTATTGAAAACATACTCACCGATATTTCAACTGCCGATCCCGAATGGACGGTCGCTCTTCTTCGTTACTTCAATCCGATAGGCGCGCACAAGAGCGGTCTTATCGGGGAGGAGCCCAAGGGAATACCCAACAATCTGATGCCCTACATTTCACAGGTCGCAGTCGGAAAGAGAAGCGAGCTGCATGTCTTCGGAAACGACTACCCGACGCCCGACGGCACCGGTGTGAGGGACTACATACATGTGGTCGACCTTGCCAAGGGTCATGTAAAAGCAATCGAATGGGCGCTCTCTCACAAAGGCTGCGAAGCGGTCAACCTCGGAACAGGTAAAGGCACTTCGGTGCTGGAGCTCAAATCCGCATTTGAAAAGGCATCGGGAAAGCAGATTCCTTTCGTTGTGGACCCGCGCCGTGCCGGCGACATAGCCGAGTATTATGCCGATCCCGAAAAAGCGGAAAAGATGCTCGGTTGGAAGGCAGAGCTTACGGTTGAGGATATGTGTGCCGACAGCTGGAGATGGCAGCATATGAATCCCGACGGGTACAAAGAATGACCGACATAAGGGCTGACGAGCACAAGACCCAACGGATACAGAGCCTGTCTGGTACCGAAGACTTGCGCCGCACGCCGGGGCCGACAGGCCCCGGCGTGCAGACGGGCGTGTCCATCGCCCCGCCCCTTATGCGGAGGGCGGCGTATCTCCCGATTTTCGGCACGCCCGATGAAATATGCGGAAAAAGTGCAACTTTCGATTAAAAAATATTGACAAGCGGCGTTGACACTGATATAATATATTGGCGTTCAAAGGTACCGTTTGTCCTGTCGGTTCGTTTTGAATGTCAAGTTTTATATGATTCATTAGCTCAGTTGGCAGAGCACTTGACTTTTAATCAAGGTGTCCGGGGTTCGAATCCCCGATGGATCACC
>CAKRVQ010000244.1 GCA_934408795.1 uncultured Eubacteriales bacterium | reverse complement strand
ACTCCGTTAAAAACATGTAAAATTACACATCTCTGTTACACTGTCTGATCAAATTCGGTCGTTCATTTGATCATAATAAAGCAGATCACACGATTTGTCAACCGAATATTGCACCCGGCAGGACCGATGAGGGTCGCTATCGGGTGCAGCTAAGTAATATCATATTATCAGAAATACTCTTTTACGCGTTTCTTACTAATCGACAAGTGTCAAGCCGTATTTTTCGGCAAGTCCCGTCAAAGTGCCGTCTGCTTTGAGTTCATCGATTATCGTGTTGACCGCGTCGCAAAGATCCGAGCCTTTTCTGAATCCTATACCGTACTGTTCTTCGGAAAGTGAAGCGGTATAGGTAAGGTCCGCATAAGCGGTGCCTTCTCCGAGCATGGTTTTTGCCATGGTTATATCGATTATAGCCACATCGGCCGCACCTGTCTTGACTTCAAGGAGTGTGCTTGCCATATTCTGGCAGGGGGTCACATTCTTATAATCAGTAACAAGTCCCTGTGCTGCCGAGCCCTGTTCAACGGCGATGGTAACATCCTTTATCGATTCAATCGACGAGTATTTATCCTTTTCGGATTCTTTGCAGACGATCACCTGAGCATTCACTACATAGGGCTTTGATATACTCATTGATGTTTTAAGTTCCTCGGTTATCGTCATACCGTTCCAAACGCAATCGATCGTCTTTACATTGAGTTCATTAACCTTTGCGCCCCAATCGGCAAGGAGGAAGAATTCTGCTTTTACGCCGAGCTTTTCGGCAACCCTTTCTGCGAACTCGGTATCGAAACCGGTCCACTCTTCGCTTCCCTCTTGTCTGTAATTCATAGGAGCGTATTCGGTGATGCCGATCACCATTGTACCCTTTGACTTTATGTATTCCAAATCGGAAGCTGATGCGGTGCTGCTGTTATTATTTGTACCGCCGCAACCCGAAAGCACTGCCGCGGCAGTTGCTAGGGACAAAACCGAGCAAATGAGTGACTTTATTATTTTTTTCATTGTTATCACGCCTTTTTCTTTTCTGTGTTAACATAGTAGCACTTTACAACGCTAAAGTCAAGAGGTTTTTAAAATTTTTTTGATTTTAAAATAGTATTGATAATCAGATGGGGGCGGGGCGCCCGTCGGCGCGCGGCAGTGCGGCGGTGGGCGCCTGCGGGTGGGTTGCGGATTTGAAGGGATCAATCGAATATATCCGATTTGGCGGCGCCCGTCGGCGCGGTGGGCAGCAGCTGCGTTATTTATAAATATGGATTGCGGCGGTGGGCGCCGAAGAGTTGATGATTTACGCATTGCTTGCGGGTGAGTGGCAGCAGCGCCGCCGTGCATGGTGCGGCGGCGCCGGGTGCACACAATTGATAGCTCACCGTGATATTTGATTGCAGCAGTCATGCCGATAAACGCTGCCGTCGGTCGGATGTAAATCGGAGTGCGGTCAGTGCAATATATCCGTTTACACAAAAAGAAAAGCCGTCGCTTTTGCGACGGCTCGTGAATATCATTATTCAGCAGTATAAGGAAGAAGTGCAACATAGCGCGCACGCTTAACGGCAGAGGTCAAAGCACGCTGATGCTTAGCGCAGGTGCCGGTCACGCGGCGAGGAAGTATCTTACCTCTCTCGGACACGAACTTGCGAAGTCTTGCAACATCCTTATAATCAATCTCTTCTACGCGATCAACGCAGAAGTGGCAAACCTTCTTATGGGGTTTACGACGAAGAGATGCTCTCTCGTTCTTTTCCATTGTTATTACCTCCTTTTAGGATACGCGGTCTTAGGACCGCTTATGCCGTCACATCAGAACGGCAGATCATCATCACCTGAAAATTCGGTAAAATCGCTGTAAGCTGCGGGCTCGTTATCGGCAGCAGAACCACTGTCACGCTTTTCTCCGCAGAAGCTCACATTATTGGCAACGACCTCAAAAGCGGTCCTCTTGTTTCCGTTTCTGTCTTCATAATTTCTCGTCTGGATAGAGCCCTCGACTGCGATCATCTGACCCTTTTTGAAGTAGTTGCAGATGAATTCGGCAGTCTGTCTCCAAGCGACGATATTGATGAAGTCGGTCTGTCTTTCCTCGCGGCGATAGTTTCTGTCAACCGCGATCGAAAAGGTAGTTACCGACAATCCGGACTGTGTTTTTTTCAATTCAGGTGCGGCAGTAAGTCTGCCCATTAAAACAACACTGTTGATCATAGCATTTTACCTCCGCTTACTTTTTAACGATCATTGAACGGAGAACGCCGTCTGTAATCTTGGCAACACGGTCAAGCTCAGCGGGGAACTCGGGAGCGCTTTCGAAATTATAAAGCGCGTAGTAACCCTCGGCTTCGTCATTGATAAGGTATGCGAGCTTGCGCTTGCCCCACTCATCAACGCCTTCAAAGGTACCGTTATCGGTAATCAGGGTCTTGAACTTCTCAACAAGAGCGGCAACCGCATCGTCTCCGCCGGTGACCGAG
>CAKRVQ010000243.1 GCA_934408795.1 uncultured Eubacteriales bacterium | reverse complement strand
GCGGTATATCGTATGGTGCGGTGTTCGCCATGTCAGTCACTCCCTACATCAATAGCTCTATAATTCTTCAGCTGCTTTGCGTTGCAATTCCTGCCCTTGAAAGACTCTCAAAAGAGGGCGAAGAGGGCCAGAAGAAGCTCGCACAGTACACAAGGTATATAACCGTTATCCTCGGACTTCTTCAGGGTCTCGGATACTTCTTCTACCTTAAGAATTATAACTTCCTGACTGTTTCCTCTACCGGCAAAACGATTTTCGCCGGATTTGTGATCGTTCTCTGCCTTACCGCAGGATCCGCACTCGTTATGTGGCTCGGCGAGCAGATAGACACAAAGGGTATAGGAAACGGAATATCGATCCTTCTGTTTGCGGGTATTATCTCCCGCGTTCCGACCGCTGCCACATCACTTTGGGTGAACTACTGGCAGAACGGAAGATACGGAGTGTTCTTTGCAATAATCATTGCATTCCTTATCGTCATTGCTTTTGTTGTCTGGATGTCCAATGCAGAGCGCCGTATACCGGTGCAGTATGCCAAGAAGGTCGTCGGACGCAAAATGTACGGCGGTCAGAGCACTCATATCCCGATAAAGGTAAATATGTCGGGCGTTATGCCTATCATCTTCGCTTCCTCGATCCTGATGCTCCCCACAATGATCCTTTCATTCTGGAACGATCCCGACAACTGGATCTGCAAAGTGCTTCAGCTCTTCAGCACACAGGGTGTGTTCTATGCACTCATCTACTTTGCGCTGATCATCGCTTTTGCTTATTTCTACACAACGATCCAGTATAATCCGGTTGAAATCGCAAACAACCTGCGTCAGAACAGCGGCTCGATTCCCGGTATTCGCCCCGGAAAGCCTACCTCTGATTTCATTCAGAAGATTCTTTCAAGAATCACACTTATCGGTGCGCTCTTCCTCAGCGCTATAGCGGTGCTCCCGATCCTCGTAAGCGCAGTTGCCACCAATGTGAATATTTCACTCGGCGGCACCTCACTGCTTATAGTTGTCGGTGTTGCGCTTGATACCGTTACGAATCTTGAGTCTCAGATGATGATGCGTCATTACAAGGGCTTCCTTGATTAAGGAGAGACTGCAATGAAAATCATTCTTTTGGGAGCGCCGGGTGCCGGAAAAGGCACCCAGGCGGAAAAGATTTGCGAAAGGCTGAATATTCCCACCGTCTCTACCGGCAATATCATCCGTGAGGCGATAAAAACCGGCACCGAAATGGGAAAGAAGGCCAAAGAGTATACCGAGTCCGGTAAGCTTGTTCCCGATGATGTCGTGATAGGCATCATTAAGGAAAGACTTTCTGAGGACGATTGCAAAAACGGATTCATTCTCGACGGCTTTCCGAGAACGATCCCTCAGGCGGAAGCGCTTGACGCAATGGGTATCGACATAGACTGTGTCCTTTCCATTGAAGTGCCCGATGAGACGATCGTCTCCCGTATGAGCGGCAGAAGAGTCTGCGGCTGCGGTGCAACCTATCATATAGAGCACAAGAAGCCGAAGAACGAAGGAAAATGCGATGTCTGCGGCGGTGAGCTTTATTGCCGTAAGGATGATCAGCCCGAAACCGTTTCGGAAAGATTGCGCATTTACCATGAACAAACAGAGCCTCTTAAGGGCTACTATGAAAAAAGCGGTAAGCTGAAAACCGTAAACGGTCAGCACAGGGTCGAGGATACTACGGCTCTCGTATTTGCCGCTTTGGGACTGTAAAGAAATGATAGTGCTTAAAACTGCCAGAGAACTCGGCATAATGAAGGAAGCCTGCGTCATTTCCGCACAGGCACTCAAGTTGATAGGCGAGGCGGTCGAACCCGGTGTTACCACTGCGGAGCTTGATAAGCTCGCAGAGGCATTCATAAGAAGTAAGGGCGCTGTTCCGAACTTCAAGGGTTATGCGGGATATCCCGCTACCGCCTGCATATCCATAAACGATCAGGTGATTCACGGCATACCGTCTCACGATCGCGTTCTCAAAAAAGGCGACATAGTCAGCGTTGACCTCGGCGCCGCTTTTGAGGGCTATAACGGCGATAATGCCGCCACTTTTGCCTGCGGAGATATCTCCCCGGAAGCAAAGCGGCTGATAGACACGACGCGTGAAAGCCTTTACGAAGGCATAAACGCAGCTCGTGCAGGCGGCAGGATCGGTGATATAGGCGCGGCGGTGCAGTCCTATGTTGAGGCACGGGGTTACTCGGTGGTCCGAGACTACGTCGGGCACGGAGTAGGCACGAGCCTGCATGAAGCACCTGAAGTACCGAATTTCGGTGAATCCGGCAGAGGAATTCGTCTCATCCCGGGTATGACAATTGCCATTGAACCGATGGTTAACGCCGGAGGTCATAAGGTAAGGGTTCAGCCCGACGGTTGGACAGTCCTCACTGCCGACGGATCACTGTCAGCTCACTTTGAGCACACGGTTGCAATAACGGCGGACGGTCCTCAGATTATGACTCGTGCATAAGAGGAGGACGCCGTATGCC
>CAKRVQ010000242.1 GCA_934408795.1 uncultured Eubacteriales bacterium | reverse complement strand
GGCATATGAATGGGGTCACCATGCCATTGCGATCACCGATCACGGTGTCGTTCAGGCGTATCCCGAAGCCATGAACGCATATGAGGCAATAAAATCGAAGAATCCCGACACTGATTTTAAGGTTATATACGGTGTTGAGTCTTATTTCATAGACGATACGGTCAAGGTCGTTCACGGCGACAAGGACATTCCGCTCAACGGTGAGTTTGTCGTGTTCGATATAGAGACGACCGGGCTTTCGGGGCGGTTCTGTCACATTATAGAGATCGGTGCGGTAAAGATAAAGGACGGTTCGACCGTGGAAAATTTTTCCATGTATGTCGATCCGGGAGTGCCTCTGCCCGCAAAGATCACGGAGCTTACTGGCATTACCGAGGAAAACCTCCGAGGTGCCGAGAGCGAGGAGTCGGCGGTAAAGAAGTTCAAAGAGTTTTGCGGGGATGCGGTGCTTGTTGCTCACAATGCACGGTTTGACACCTCGTTTATGTATCGCGCCGCCAAGCGATTCGGATTTGAATTCAGGAATACATATATTGACACGGTCACTTTCGCCTGGAAGCTGCTGCCCGATTCAAAAAATTACCGTCTCGACGTAGTTGCCAAAGCTTTGAATCTGAGAAGTTTTAACCATCACAGGGCGGTTGACGATGCCGAGATACTTGTTGAGATATTTAACTGTCTTATAAATATGGCAGTCGAGCGCGGATGCAATAACATAAGCGATCTCAATGATGTTCTTCCTAACGGAAACATCAAGAAGTTAAAATACAATCATCAGATAATACTTGTTAAGAATATGGTGGGTCTTAAGAATCTGTATAAGCTCATTTCGAAGACCCACATTGAATACTTTCACAGAAAACCGCTGCTTCCAAAGACGGTATTGAACGAGTTCAGGGAAGGGCTTATCATCGGCAGTGCGTGCGAGCAGGGCGAGTTATATCAGGCAGTGCTGATGGGCGAGCCCGAGGATGTTGTCGAGAACATCGCAAAGTATTACGATTACCTTGAGATCCAGCCCGACGGAAACAATGCATTTATGCTGAGAGAAGGCACGGTCGGAAGCAACGAAGATCTGCACGAAGTCAACCGCATAATTATCGAGACTGCCGACAGGTTAGGCAAGCCGACGGTTGCGACGGGCGACATCCACTTCCTAAAAAAGGAAGATGCCGAGATCAGGAAGATACTTATGGCGGGTCAGGATTATTCGGACGCGGAGCTTCAGCCTCCCCTTTATTTCAAGACCACCGACGAAATGTTGTCTGATTTTTCATATCTCGGTGACAGAGCAGAAGAGGTGGTCGTCAAAAACCCCGCGCTCATTGCCGCATCGGTAGAAAACATCAGGCCGATACCGAAAGGCAGTTATCCGCCGAGCATTGAAGGATCAGAGCAATTATTGCGCGATGTTACGACAAAGAAGGCACACGAGGTATACGGCGATCCGCTGCCGGAGATCGTAGAAAAGCGACTGAACCGAGAGCTTGATTCCATTATCGGCAACGGTTATTCGGTCATGTATGTTACCGCTCAAAAGCTGGTGGCAGACTCGGTTGAGCACGGATATCTTGTCGGTTCGCGTGGTTCTGTCGGCTCTTCATTCGTCGCTACCATGGCAGGCATATCCGAGGTCAATCCGCTTGCACCGCACTATGTTTGTCCGAATTGCAAGCATTCCGAATTCATTACCGACGGTTCTATAGGATCGGGATTCGATCTCCCGCCGAAGGACTGTCCCGTTTGCGGGACGCCTTACAACAGAGACGGGCACGACATTCCGTTTGAGACCTTCCTCGGCTTCAACGGCGACAAGGTGCCCGATATCGACCTTAACTTTGCAAGTGAATACCAGTCAAATTCTCATAAGTTCACCGAGACATTGTTCGGAAAGCAGAATGTTTTCAAAGCGGGAACCATTTCCACCGTTGCGGAAAAAACCGCTTACGGATATGTCAGGAAGTATTTTGAAGAACGCGGGATGTCGGTGAACCGTGCCGAGGAAACGCGTCTTGCGGAAAAGTTGTTCAAATCCTCCATAAAGCGCACCACGGGTCAGCACCCCGGCGGAATGGTCGTTGTTCCGGGTGATATGGAGGTATATGATTTCTGTCCCATTCAGCATCCCGCAGACGATGCCGAGTCCGATACGCTGACTACGCATTTCGACTTTCACTCCATCCATGACAACATTCTCAAGCTCGACGAGCTCGGTCATGTTGTTCCTACGATCTACAGATATTTGGAAGAGTATTCGGGTGTGCCGGTCACGAGTGTATCTCTTTCGGATGAGCAGGTCATGAGTCTTTTTGAATCACCCGCCGCTCTCGGCGTGACCAAGGAGGAAATATACTCGGAAACGGGTACATACTCTTTACCTGAGCTCGGTACCAAGTTTGTAAGAGACATGGTCATTGAGGCTAAGCCGCGGACATTTTCCGACCTTTTGCAGGTTTCGGGTCTGTCCCACGGAACCGATGTGTGGCTCAACAACGCGCAGACGCTCATCA
>CAKRVQ010000241.1 GCA_934408795.1 uncultured Eubacteriales bacterium | reverse complement strand
AATCAGCTCCGTCTGATAGCAAGAACCATCGAAAAGAAGATAAAAGCCGAGCTTGAAAAAATGCTCAAGGACGATCGCGAGAAGTACGAAAAGTTTTACAAATCATTCGGCACGGGACTCAAATTCGGCATCTATAACGACTACGGTATGCATAAGGATACCCTCAAAGACCTTATAATGTTCCCCTCATCTTATGAAGGAAAAAATGTCACGCTCAGGGAGTATTGTGACAGAATGAAAGATGGTCAGAAAGAGATCTATTATGCCTGCGGCGAAACGGTCGAAAGGATCGAGACACTGCCGCAGACCGATATGGTAAAGGATAAGGGCTATGAGGTGCTTTATCTTACCGAAAGCGTCGACGAGTTTGCCGTAAAGATACTCGGCGAATATGACGGTAAAAAGTTTGTAAATGTCTGCGATAACGAACTTGACCTGTCGACCGAAGAGGAAAAAGAAAAGCTCGCGCGGGAAAATGAGGAATCAAAAGAGCTCTTTGCCGAAATGAAAAAGGCGATAGGCGACGGCGTGACCGCAGTGCGCTTTACAGATAAACTCAAAAAGCATCCGGTATGCCTTACGAGCGAGGGCGGCGTGTCACTTGAAATGGAAAAGGTGATAAACGCAATGCCGACCGAGAATAAGATAAAAGCGGAACTTGTTTTGGAGATAAACGCCGGTCACCCGATCGCGAATAAGCTGAAAGAACTTTACGAAAACGATAAAGCGACACTTGCCGATTATTCGAAGATACTCTATACGGAGGCCTGCCTTATCAGCGGTGCGCCCGTAAAGGATCCGCTCGGATATTCCGAACTTGTCTGCGCCCTTATGACTAAATAACGCTACGGCACACAACATAAAAACCGAAGAAAACGAGCGGCGCACCTTGCGCGCCGCTCGTTTTCCGGTCTGCCGCCGCCCACCGCGCACTTATATGCGCGCGACGGGCGGCTTTTCTTTTCATCAAAACATCTATTCGTAATCTGCCCCGCTGACAGATAATCTGCCCCGCTGACAGATAGGCGTATATCAGAACAAATTACCGAAGTCATCACCGTCGGGTGTGTCGATGCTGCTTACTCCCTGAAGACCGGCTATTTTTTCCTGAGCCGTCAGACATTCATACCAAAGCTCCGGAGCTTCGTATTCGGTTTTCATATGTGTAACACCTCTAATCCAAATCCAAATAATCGCGGACCGTTACGGCTCTTGCCTCACCGTAAACGACCGTACCGTCTTCGGTTATCGCATAAGCGCGTGCTGTGATGGGTGAAGTCGTTTCGATCTGCGGAATATTGCGTATTTCGAAAGCGGTAAGATACTTAGAATACTCCTTGCCGTATATATCATAGGCACTCATCTGCTTGCCTGAGGCGCGAATGGTGCGATAGACCACCGTTGAAGAGCGTTGCGAGGCCCTCTTCATATTGTCGGACGAACCGACATCTTCCAGCGTCGGCTGAGAATTGTATCTTGAAAACAACCAACCCACTTCACGATACCGCTCAAGACCGTCCACCGAGGCTATGAAACGGCAGTCGACATATTCGTCGCTGCTTGTTGCACCCGCAGATACCTGCACCTTGACATCAAGCATTTTGGTTTCAATGTATTTCGCAACGGCACCTTCGGTGTACTTACCGCTGTAGGGAGCACCGTTCAATGTCCAGCCGGTTATGAATTTTGTGCCGACTTTCATATTTTTGGGAAGATCGACCTCTTTGTTAAGAGAAAGAACTGTTTTCCCGTCACCGTCTTCTTCGATCGTTATGTCTGTGTCCGTGGGCAGATAGTTGACATTCGTAAAATCTGTGGATTCTCCCCTAAGGGTGGCATCCGCGATCCAGCCGGTGATCGCGTTATCCGCAACACTGTATTTCATTATATTAAGGTAGACGCTGTTGCTATTGTAGCGAAGAACATCCATACTGCCGTAAAGGTTTGTGTTCGCGGTCACATATATAGTTGTCATGCCGGTTGAATAGCTACTGCTCAGATACAGATTTTTAACATTGTCGGTCAGTAAGATATTAACAGATGAATCGCCGAACCAGTCAGAACCGAGGAAAAAATCGGTAAGGTTAAACTCAAACTGACTTGCACCTGCCATATTAAAGGCACAGCTGCTGATAGTGCATTCATTCGGCAGAAATGTGATGCGTGAGTCACTGCCGAATGATGTTGATTCGAACGCACCGTAACCGATTTCGGTCACACTTTTCGGTATGGTCAGAGATGAAGAGAAGTAGCATCCGCTGAATGCCGATTCCATAATGATCTTTACGCCCTCTTCAATCGTCAGACCGCCGTTAAACTGCGATCTTTCAAATGCGGCGCCCCTGAGCTCTTCCGCACTGCCGGGAATAACGATCGGTTCCGTAAAGCTGCAGTAAGCGAATGCGCGTTCGTCGATGATCGTGATGTTGTCGGGTATTATGACGGATGAGTTGAATGTGCAGTTTGAAAATGTATATGACATTACCCGGGTAAGATCTTCAGAGATCGTGACCGGACCGTTAAAG
>CAKRVQ010000240.1 GCA_934408795.1 uncultured Eubacteriales bacterium | reverse complement strand
GGGAGAGAGATCGGTCGTGACCTCGGGAAGCTATCAAAGATACTTCGTTTCTAACGGGAAGCTCTATCACCACATTATCGATCCCGAGACCGGAAGCCCCGCTCAAAGCGGATTGTCTTCGGTCACCGTAATTTCCTCGGATCATACTGCGGCGGATGCCTTGTCGACCGCTCTGTTTGTTTTGGGTTATCAAAAAGGGGTCGAATTATTAAAGAATACCGATGGGGTCGAAGCGGTATTTATAGATGACCAGGGAAATATCCTGCTCAGTGACGGACTTGTCGCGGCAGGGGAAACAATAAAAGAAAAAGACCCCCGATAAGCGCCGACGGGCGCAGACGGGGAGTCCTTTTCCGAAGAGCCTGATGCCGCCGACAGACTCGGTCGGTCTTATGGGCTACGAACGATGCGCCGTGCCGATCGGCAGCAGTTCGGCATCAGTCTTCTATGGCAGTGCCTCTGCGGTTGTTTTCAGATGAGGTGTCTTTGAAGAGCAGAGAAATGCACCATATACCCGCAAGAGCAATTATTACATATATGATTCTGCTCATCAGCATAGTCGAACCGCCGAATATCCAGGCAACAAGGTCAAATTCAAAAAGACCGACCAGTCCCCAATTAAGGCAGCCGATTATTGACAGCACAAGGCATATTTTGTCAAATATCATTGTTTTCAACTCCTTTTTTAGGACTCATTATATTATTTCACAAACGGGAAAGAATATACCGAGGAAGTCAAAATGAAAAAAAACGAAACGATCACAATTGAAATAACGGGAATGACCGCCGAGGGAAGCGGCGTCGGAAGACATGAAGGCATGGCGGTTTTTGTCTCGGGAGCAGCGGTAGGAGAAACCGTGAGAGCCCGCATTATCAAAGCCGAAAAGCGCTATGCGATAGGTAAGTTGGAAGAGATCGTAAAGCAATCGCCCGACAGAACCGAGTCGGACTGTGTCGTTTCCGCCTCCTGCGGCGGCTGCGCTTACAGATTTTTAAACTATGATGCCGAAAAAACCATAAAGTATAACCGCGTCAGGGATGCTTTTTTACATATCGGCGGAATAAACATAATCCCCGATGAAACGGTCGGCGCGGTTTCGACAGAGCGATACCGTAACAAAGCGCTGCTTCCTGCGGCGGTCGATAAAAACGGAAAGGTCGTTTTCGGATTTTACGCAGGCAGATCACACAGAGTCATACCCTGCAGCGACTGCCTTTTGCAGCCCGAAGAGTTTGCAAGGATCGCCGAAGTGACCTCCCGCTGGGCGGAAAAATACGGGATCGGTGTTTACGATGAGCGAAGCGGTAAAGGACTTCTTCGCCACCTATGTATGCGAAAAGCGGCAATGACGGGTGAGATTATGGCGGTGCCGGTCATAAATGCCGCCGTGCTTCCCCATGCAAAAGAGTATGCCGATATGGTCGTCGATCGCGTACCTACGGTAAAGTCGGTAATGTATAATGTCAACACCGAGCGCACCAATGTCGTGATGGGAAACAAATGCGTGCTTTTGCGCGGCAAACCTACCGTTACCGATGAGATCTGCGGGGTCAGGCTGGATATATCGCCTTTGTCGTTTTATCAGGTGAACAGAGATATGGCTGAGCTCCTTTATAAAAAGGTCAGGGAGCTTTCGGAACCCACGGGTAAGACGGTTATCGACCTTTATTGCGGTATAGGTGCAATAGGTCTTTCGGCAGCTTATGACGCCGAAAAACTTATAGGAGCCGAAATAATTCCCGATGCGGTGGAGGATGCCCGCCGCAATGCGGAAAAAAACGGCATACGCAACGCGAGATTTATCGTCGGCGATGCCGCACTTGCCGCAGAAAAAATAGCCGATGAGGGTATCACTGCCGATGCGGTAATACTTGACCCTCCCAGAAAGGGCTGCTCGGCTGAGCTTATCCGAACAGTGGCCCGCGATTTTCATCCCGAAAGGATAGTATATGTTTCCTGCGATCCCGCCACGCTTGCAAGAGATGCGGCACTGTTTCTTAAAGAGGGGTACGAAGTCCGCAGTGTAACACCGTTTGACCTTTTTCCCCGTACGGTCCATGTTGAGACGGTATGTTTGTTTACAAAAAACGGCGATCGGGAAGAGACGGAAACAAGCCTATCTCCAAAAGACGATGACCGTAAAAAAGTATAACCTATCAAGTTCTCACTACAGACTTTTTGATCGGATTTCTCATATCGTTTATGTTTTTTCGATTTTATCGCCCACCTCGGAAGGAGGCGGGCGATAACCATAATATGGATACGGGCGGTTTAGGTAAGGCGGCCTTTTGTGCAGTCGACCGCGGGATACGGCGGCGCCGCGCGCCCTCCCGTACGGGAGGGCGCAAAGCGGACAAAACGCCTCCCCGACAGAATTGCGTTTATTTTGCGAGAAAAGCTGCTCTTAGAGCGGCTCCCGCCATTCCAAAAACGCGTTTTGACCGCTTGCCGCGCGCGGCGCGGCGCCGCATATTGCGCAGATGGGTGGGCGGCACCCCGCTTTGGGGGTGCCGCCCACCCTTCTGC
>CAKRVQ010000239.1 GCA_934408795.1 uncultured Eubacteriales bacterium | reverse complement strand
ATCGTAAAGAGCGAAGATATCCGAATTGCTCCAGGTCATTGTAAGGGCGTTACCCGCCCATTTTTCGTAGCGAGCTATGGCTTCCGAAAACGGCAGGCCGCCAAGCATATCGTCGTTTGTGATCCCGGTCAGGTTTTTAAAGCGTCCGCTCAATCGGTCGGTCAGCTGAGACACGACCATACACGAAAAGCGGTCAATCTCACAAAGGCGCTCATCAAGTTTGACGGCGCCTATCTCAATTATCTCATTAACCGCTCTGCCTATCTTACGGTCGATAGCCGTGTTCCATTCAAGATCGAGTATTATGAACTTCATGCTTTTTTGAATGCCAGCTTCATACGCTGCTCTCTGCTGAGTATCTTTTTTCTCATCCTGATGCTCTGGGGAGTAACTTCAACATACTCGTCTTCTTTTATGAACTCAAGGCACTGTTCAAGGCTGAACACGGTGTGCGGAGTGAGTTTGAGGGCTTCATCGGAGCCTGCGGCGCGCATATTTGTCGCCGCCTTTTTCTTACAGACATTGCAGACGATATCCTCGTTTTTCGGATTTTCGCCTATTATCATTCCCTCATAGACCTCGGTTCCGGGGGCGATGAACAATCTGCCGCGGGACTGGGTATTGAAAAGTCCGTATCCGGTCGCCTCGCCTGTTTCATATGCCACTATCGAACCGGTGAGTCTGTGTTCGATCGGTCCTTTATATTCCTGATATTCATTGAAGACATGGCTTATGATACCTTTTCCGTTTGTATCGGAAAGGAACTGTGAGCGGTATCCCATAAGTCCTCGTGAGGGGATCAGGAATTCCAAATGGCTCATTCCCGTTTCGCGGGTGCCCATATTCTGAATCTCCGCCTTACGGGAGCCGAGGGTCTCCATAACAACGCCGACATATTCGGAAGGCACTTCTATCATTAAAAGCTCGATGGGTTCAAGAAGCTTGCCGTTCTCATCGCGCTTATATATAACGGCGGGCGGAGACACCTGAAACTCATATCCCTGCCTTCTCATCGTTTCGATCAGTATCGAAAGATGCAGCTCTCCTCTGCCCGACACCTTAAATGTATCGGTAGTGTCTGTCTCTTCAACGCGGAGGCTGACATTGGTCTCTACCTCCTTAAACAGGCGGTCGCGGAGATTTCGCGATGTGACGAATTTACCCTCCCTGCCCGCGAAAGGAGAGTTGTTTACCATAAAGTTCATAGATATGGTGGGCTCGTCTATCTTTACAAAGGGCAACGGCTCGATACAGACAGGATCGCAAAGCGTCTCACCTATTCCGATATCTGCGATGCCCGCCACCGAGACGATCTCACCCGCTCCGGCATTTTCAACCTCGGCGCGCTTCAATCCTTCAAAGGCGAAGAGTTTTGATATTCTTACATTATGGTAACTGCCGTCACGATGGCACATCGCAACAGACTGGCCGACCTTAACGGTTCCGCGTTCGACTCTGCCGACGCCGATTCTGCCTACATAGTCGTCATAGTCTATATTCGATATTCTTATCTGAAGAGGTTTGTCGGCATCGCCGCTCGGAGCCTCAATTTCATTGATCATCATTTCGAACAACGGCTTTAAGTCCGTGCCCGGTTTATCGGGATCAAGTGATGCATATCCGTCTCTTCCCGATGCGTACACAACGGGGAATTCAAGCTGATCATCGTTTGCGCCGAGCTCGATAAACAGGTCAAGAACCTCATCAACGACCTCAAGCGGGCGCGCCATGGGGCGGTCTATCTTATTTACGACAACTATTACTTTTTTACCGAGTCCGAGTGCTTTTTTAAGAACAAAGCGTGTCTGCGGCATACATCCCTCAAATGCGTCGACGAGCAGCAAAACGCCGTCCACCATCATCAATATACGCTCGACTTCGCCGCCGAAGTCCGCATGACCGGGGGTGTCGACGATATTTATCTTATAACCGTTATAGTGGACGCTTGTGTTTTTTGAAAGTATGGTGATCCCGCGCTCACGCTCAAGGTCGCCCGCATCCATTACTCTTTCGGCAACCTGTTCATTCTCACGGAATGTGCCGCTCTGCTTTAACAACTGGTCGACGAGTGTTGTCTTACCGTGATCGACATGGGCGATGATCGCAACATTTCTAATCTTGTCAGATGAAAACATAATCTACCTTCTTATATCAATATCCGATTTATTATATATCATATCGTCACGAAATGCAAGAAAAAACAATTTTAATTCATCTGTCGACACGGGAGCTTTACCGCTGACGATATTTTTTCTTCCGCCGCAGCCTGCCTTCAATGTCGACCTCAGCGATTCTGAAAGAGCCGTGAGATCGTAGCCTGACGATATTACGGAAAAAACGCAGCCGCCGTCATTATCTGCCGCAGCAACGCCGAAAAGCTCGCTTTTCTTTGAAAGTATATCCGCCGCGATCTGCAGCTCCGTCATATCGGGCGCGGAATGCCGATAGAAGGATATCCCGTTTGATCTTTCGCATTTTTCCGTCTTCAGCATAAGAAGATCATCTTTGAGCGCGCCGATCTCCCTTAATG
>CAKRVQ010000238.1 GCA_934408795.1 uncultured Eubacteriales bacterium | reverse complement strand
GTATCAGGCGTTGTCCGTATTCGATTGGGCGCCCGCACAAGGTGCGGGCGCGAATAAAAGGTCGCTTTGGGTTTGCACCCCGCTAATGGCTAAATACGCAACACCGCCCGCGACGACTGCCGCGGGCGGTGGGAGCAATTATGTTTTCGGCTATTGTCGGTCACGCCTTCGGTCGGCATCAATTCCTGTCGCTGCCGACCATATTCCCGACGGCTTGAACAATGATTATGGATATTCGTCGGCGAAGCCGATACCGTACTTCTTCACGGTTCACCATAACTTATAACTTCCGCTTTGCGCGGCAGGGCACGCCGCTGCCCACCTCTCCCGTTCGCGGCGTTCGACAAAATTCGACACGAGCAATATAACCACTTCGGCAGACGGGCGGCGGTACATTCCTGTGCGCCGTAAACCAACGAGCAGCAATGGCGGCGCGAAGTTCAAGGCAAAGCGGCGTTAATGTATGAGTTTCCGCCGGCTTTGCCGACACCGCACTTCTTCACTATGCACTTTTACTTATAACTTCCGCCTTGCGAGCCGGTGGGCGGCGGAAGAGGCGGCTGAGCCGGCAGAACCCGCTTGAAGAACAATCCGATCGAACCGTCAGTTTATTCTCAGCTCTTCGCAGGGCGAGGGGGTTACGAATACTGTGCGCTGATTTGTATATATTACCATCCCGGGCCGCGCGCCCGAGGGCTTTTTCACATATCTCACAAGGGTGGAGTCGACCGGTACGCCCGAAGAGTTTCGGGCTTTTGAGTGATAGGCTGCCAATTTTGCCGCCGTCACGAGACTTTGTTCGTCGGGCGTCTTTCCGTTACAGACGATGACGACATGGGAACCGTGAATGTCCTTTGTATGGAACCAGATGTCGTTTTTGTCGGCATCGCGCAGGGTCAGGCGATCGTTTTCAAGGTTATTTCGCCCCACCAAGACGGTGAATCCCGAAGGGGTGCGGTACTTCATAGGACCGCTTACCGCTTTTTTGCGCTTTTCTCCCGCCTTTGCTTTTATATATCCGGAGGCCGTCAATTCGTCTCTTATTTCGTCGAGTTCGGATGCGGTCACCGCGCGCGAAAGAGCCTCTTCCACGCTCTCTATGTAGTCGATCTCCGACTCCGCCTGCTCAATAAGGCCGCCGAGCATACCCCTTGCCGACATTCTCTTTTTGTAATCCTTGAAGTACTTTGCCGCATTATCCGCAGGTGAGAGCGCAGGGTCGAGTTTTACACGGACGGTCGCCGAGTTTTCGTCGTAGTAATTGACGAGATCGGCAAAGGCCGCACCCCTTTCGATCGAGTGTATGTTTGCCTTTATCAGCTCTCCGTATATGCGCAGATCATCGGCGTCGGCACATTTTTTAAGATCGTTCTCCCGCGCCGCCTTTTTGCGCAGCAGGCGGGTCCTGATCGAGGTCAGCTGACGGGAAAGGTCGCTTGATTTTGATGCCGTCAGCTCACGCTGCTGACTTTCCTTGAAAAACGCTTCGCACAACTCACCGAGGGACGGGTAAGCGATCTGTTCGCAGTCGTCCCGCGAAAGGGAAAGGGACATCCAGCAAAAGTCACGCGGTTTTCCGTCTTTTTTTATAAGTGTCGGGCGGGGCGGAGCGGCAAGCGCAGCGCCGAATCTCTTAAATGCCGATATAAGTCGGCGTTCGGCGCCGTCGAGCTCTTCGGTCACGACGGTCGGATCCTCCGATGCCCAAGCCGCTATCTCATTTGAGACGGCGGGCGACACGCCCGCAACACAATCGAGCACGGCTTTGTGCAGCCCGCCGCCGTGCGACAATACCGCTTTTGCCAGCTCCTCGGCAGGAGTCGAAAGCGGATCGAGTTTGTTCATCGGTGTCGGCGGGCGGTACACCGCGCCGGGCTGAACGAGCCGCACCCCGCTCTCGATATCGCTCCTCCGAAGTGAATCCATGATCCTGCCGTCCTTTACCAACACGGCGTTTGCCGAGGCAGAGATCAGCTCAAGGAAAAGCGACAGGGAAATATTGTCTCCCATTTCGTTAAAGGTGTCAAAATCAATGCGAATGACCCTCTCAAAACCTTCGGAGGAGATCGCCGTAACCCTTGCACCCGAAAGATGCTTCCTGAGCACGGTGCAGAACCGAAGAGGGGCGGCGGGATTTTCGGGCGAGGTCCGTGAAATGTATACGCACGGCCTTGCCGACAGGTCGATGATGAGTCTCCTGTTTCCCTCTTTTCCGCGCAAAAAGAACACCAGCACGCCGAGCGACGGCTGATGTATTTTATCCGCCCTTGCACCGATGATCAAGGGCGCGTATTCTTCGACCGATTTGTAAATAAATGTTCCGTCAAAAGGCATTTTTACCTCCGAGCAGCAAACGGATCTGTTCAACGGCATCAAGGGTGAGCGCAGTCTCCTCCGCCATATCGGCACGCTTTGCCGTGCCCTCCGCTTTTTTGATCAGGGCGCAGGCGAGCGAGGACAGATATTTCTCGGATACTTCATCATCGGGCGTGATCTTTCCCGTCAGAGCTTCAAAGAGCGATATCTCGCGCGGGTGCCCCTCATAC
>CAKRVQ010000237.1 GCA_934408795.1 uncultured Eubacteriales bacterium | reverse complement strand
GCCCCAAAGACGAAAATCTTTGGGGCTTACTTATTACTTATTCACTCTTCACTTTTACTTCAAGTTGCCCTTGGGGCTTCGGGAAGTACTGAATAACAGTGAAAAGGTAAGAAGTTCGGTGTCGCCTTCAGGGTTGGGCCTCAGCGGCGGGGTCGGCGGGCGCGGTGCCGCTGCCGTTTGCATTGTTAATGCTTCTTCCGATGTTTATCGGTATGCTGCTCAGAATAAACGATAACAGGAGCACGGTCAATTCTATTCCCGAACAAACAGATGCGGCATAAAGGTCGTTTCGGAACACATATTCGATCACACTTCTGCCTGCGAACGGAATCCTTTTGACAATAATTACCGCAAGCAACAAGCCCGATGACAGAAGATAACATACCTTAACAAGACCTGTCGGTCGGTGTTTAATCAGCTTATATGTGCTCCTGATCCATACCAATTCTTCCGCATACAAAGGCAATGCCGCAAAGAACGGATAGGACAGTAACGCAACGATATTACCTGCTTTGTTTGGATCCGAGGTTCCTGTAACCATCGCACCGATCAATGATACCAAGGGAGGCAGAAATGATTTTGCAAACACGGTAAAGCTGATCGCCAAAAATACCGTTCTTCCCTTCTTACCCATAATATGTTTATCCCTCCTCAGTCGACTTTACTGTTACAAAACATACTGTCTGCGTAACATGGGCAATGTTTGCCTTTATCAAACGGCGGTATAGATCAACCAACACACTAAGAAAGCCGACAATCCCGCCCCGTAAGCTATTAAATAGCGGAATCGTCTTATGCCTTTGTTACCTAAACAAAAAGCATATACAGCTTCGGATATCAACACTATAGCGACCCACATCAGCATAAACACACCGAACGGTTTGTTTTGCTCACTTTCCATATCATATGAGCCTTTCATAGTGCCCGCAGCCACACAGTACCCTATAAAAGATGTCGGGATCAGCATAAAGCCTGCAGTCCCATTGATGATATACCATATTATTTGCTTTATAATGGCAAATGCTTTTTCTGCACGCCCAAAGCGCGGCGATGCAGTGCAGATATCAGCCGACACCGCTTGCGGCAACGATGCATTCCCCGTTCGGTTTTCATTCATATTTCAATTCACCTTTGCAGTTTATACTTACTCTCTCTTTTCGAAACAGACCCGAAAACAACTATATGTTTTTGTCGTAACACAGTTCGACCTCTCCCGTCGGCCGCAGACTTACGGATTTATTTGCATTCGATTTTTCGGTCGCGTATGAGTTTTATGATCATTGACACAACGGATTTTGCGCCGCACACAATTATTGTGGAATATATAAGGATTTCAAACAACACAATTCCCGATCTTGTAATGTCTATGATCGTAAGCTCGGCTATGATTGCCGCTATGATCACCGCTGCCGTAAGGAAAAGGAACAACACATTAAGAACAGTTTCGGTTACCGTTTTATCGGCGCTGCAAAACATATACATCAGTGTCCTGTTCAAACCCCATTCAACAAGTAATACGAACGCCGATGTCGAAAATGCAAAAACTCCTCCTGCATATACACCGTTATCCGGATCGATAACCGAAGGCAGAAACACTGCAAGTGTTGCCGCCGCAACCAGTAAGGTTATGATGTTTATTACTGTTCTTTTCATGGTTATCCTCCTCATAAATCAGCGTGCCGTCCGATCCCGACGGATGCAGTCACACTTTTCTTGTGACATGATACCAATTCTCCGTTATTCGCTTCGATATGACCTTTGATGCCGAATTCGCGGCTTTCGGCGTTCCGCACGGCGAATACACGACCGAATAAACCCCGTTATCGGTTTCAAACCACACGCTGCCGTTTCTGTAACTGACAACATCAAGTGTTGCACCCTTTTCGGCGAATGCACCTTGGACCCTCAAAAAGCATTGTGCGACTTCATCCGCCGCAACTGCTCCTTTGTTATTTTTGCACTTCAGCTGCGATTCGTCTCGGTCGTACACCAAATAGTTACCGCTGCCCTCGGGGTCGTCGGAGCACGCTTTTATACAAAATTCCGCTACTGTCATAAAGTCTTCCTGATGCTCGGAAAAGTTTTCAACCGCATAACGCCACCGCGATGAGTATGAGTATGACATAAATCGAACGGTGGCATTCACGGGAAGTGATATCGAGATGCATATAACGATGACCGCAAACATTTTTATGGTCGGCAATACCCTTTTCTTAAAAGCGCTCATACGAAACGATCACTCCGTAATAAAGTTTCCGATGCACTGCATATCACTGTCGTACACCTTGAATTCTTCACTCTCCGTATATTTGGCATTTTCGGCGTGTTCGTATAAAAAATGCCAATACACCTTACCTCTCTTCTTATCGACGACATCGACAAGCATAGGCGAGGCAGATGAAAATGCCTGTTTTCCGTCAAAATCATCCGACAGAAAATAGAGGTGATTCTTTATGATCTTTTCGTTTCCCGAATATCCCGAACAGTGTTCCTCGGAGAGAAGATCCGACGACAGTCTCCCGTTACTGTCCATACGGTCAAAAGGGATGAC
>CAKRVQ010000236.1 GCA_934408795.1 uncultured Eubacteriales bacterium | reverse complement strand
GCTTCTTATTGTCTATCCTCGCCGAATATCCGGAAATGATCCCCTCGTTTTCGAGCCTTTCTATCCTTGCCGATGTGGCGGGTGACGAAAGGAAAACTTTTGCTGCAAGCGCTTTCAGCGGCGCCCGCGCGTTCTGCTGGAGTTGTTTTATCAATATAAGATCGGTCTTATCCAAAAGATCACCCTGCTTTTGTTTTTTAATCAATATACCACATGCGATTAATTCTGTCAATCCGACAGTACCCTTTAATCGGTCAAATGCGACCGATCTCCTAAAAAAAGAATGTGAGGCTACTATGGACGAAGATACAGTTGAAGACACGGTCGAAGATGCGGTCAAAGGCGCCGTCAACAATACGGTCATCGATGCGATCGAAAAAGCAGTCGAAGATGCGGACGCGATGCACCTTGCGTGTTGTTTCACGGGATACAGACCGGAAAAGTATAAATTTGACATTGACGGCGACTCTTCGGATGCAACCGTTTTAAAAGTCAAGCTGGCCCGATATGTCAACGAACTGATAAGTAAAGGCGTCACCGAGTTTTACTGCGGCTGCGCAAGAGGCTTCGATATATTTGCTGCGGAAGCAGTGCTTGAAGCTAAAAAATACCACTCGACAACAAAATTGATCTCGGTCATGCCCTTTCGTGATATGAACCGCGGTTGGGAGCCGGGCTGGACCGACCGATTGATGCGTGTCCTTGATCAGAGCGATGATGTCATAGTCATTGCGGACGGATACAGACGCGGCGTTTATGACATAAGGAACCGATATATGGTGGATCACAGCGACTATGTGATAACCTATTTCGACGGTGCCGTCGGCGGCACCCGCAATACTCTCAATTATGCAAAAAGGAAGAACCGAGTCATCGTGAATCTTGCGGACGATGAGCCTTTGCATCCGGAAGTGCCGGACAGGTATCCGGTATTTGTAGCCGAAAAGCTCCCCTTTTGCTGAACGGAAACAGAGGATTTCGGGTTCGGCGGCACACCGAAACACAAGTTTCGGTTTTATAGAGACAGTCTTTTAAACGAGGAGCGGTATCACCGCCCCGCGTTCTTTTGTTTGCGGCGCGGGCATATGGTTCTGTTCGGCATCCCGCCGAGCAGCAAAAAGAAAACTGAAAACCAACGACGGGGCGAAGGTCGCGAACACTTTCACTCCCCTCACCTGCCGACAGACGGCAACGGTTCACTGTATTTTGCAATCCGTCTGCACAACCCAAATTATCCGTCTGAACACTTTTCCGTAATTTGTATATTTGTTGCGGCGCTATTATTGACAGAATATTTGTATAATGGTAGAATGTTAAAAAAAGGAGGACTAAAAAATGGAATACGACCTCAAAAAATTTAAACATGCATTTAAGGGCATAAGAAACAATATGATCCTTGTCTCGATCGCCGCAATAGTAGTCGGCGTGATAGCGATCTTCGCCCCCGCCGTTTTCAATCAAATAATCTGCTATGTCATTGCGGGACTTCTCTGCGCCGTGGGACTCTACACCTTTATTATTTACCTGATAGCCGATTCGACCGATTCTTTCGGCTCGTTCGGTATGGTCAAGGGAATAACCGCCCTCGCCTTCGGCGTTCTGCTCTTTGTAAATCCGTCATTCGTCACGGGTGTGCTCGGTATCGTCCTCGGAATATCAATGATAATCGACGGTGCGGTAAAACTTCAATATGCAATTGATCTTTTGAGAATAAAGGTCAAAGAGGGCTGGGCGATCCTTATACCTGCGGTTGCGGTCACAATACTCGGTATCGTGATAATAGCAGCCAACAATTCTGCAAACGCTTTTATTGTTTTCATCGGTATTACGCTTGTTATCGACGGTATCAGCGACCTCTTTACGATCTGGCGTCTTTCGAAATTTGCTAAGGACGCTGCTTCCGCAGTTGCTCCCGTTGCAGAGATAGTTGATGCGGAGATCAACAATTCGGACGGTCAGTAACAGCTGCCCTTAGGCTTAGGATTTTCCGAAGTGTTCCATGCATCACCCGATGCATGATGCCCGCTGCCCGACGACGGTTGGAAAGCGGGCATTTTCAAGGCCTTTTTTTTGAGAAAGTCGAAACTGACGGTCAGCCGCACTTATGCGGCTGACCGTCTGCTTTTGTTTATTATTTACTTTCCTGCCGCTTCAAGCTCTGCGCGGTGCTTGTCCATAATTCTGTTGATACGGGCTGCGGGATTAAGCAGCTCACTTATAGATTCATCGTGATTCAGTGTATCGACAATGAGTGCGATATACTTTGACATATCCACCTGACGGTACCACGGACGCTCCAACAATTCCTTGGGAGAATAAATAAGATTGGTGGTGAACACCTTGTCTATTATTCCCTTCTCATAGTAATCGTCAAACTTTCCGAGGCCTTCAACAAAAAGTCCGAATGTAGTGAATACAAATATCCTCGATGCCCCGCGCTCCTTGAGCTGCTGGCAGAGCGACAGCCCGTCGCCGCGCCCCAGGTCGTAGTCGAGGATCACGACGTCGGCGCGGATCTCGCCCAGGCCGCGCGCCAGGCCCTCGGGGGAGTCGACCGCGAGCACCGGC
>CAKRVQ010000235.1 GCA_934408795.1 uncultured Eubacteriales bacterium | reverse complement strand
ATTACTGTGTCGTGACCGTGATATGCGTTATCGCAATGCATACCACATTTACGAGAACATATATATTTGCCGCTTATTTTACCGTGGCGGCATCGGCGGTTCTTGCGTTTATTCTGTATTCGAGAAACAATTTCCCGTTTATAAAAAGACTCCTTAAGGGTGTAGTCTGCGCCGCAGTTCTGCTCGGTGTTATGGCGGGGGTGTACCTTGTCGAAAAGGTCGCTTTTCCCGCAGTGGCATCCCTGAGCTCGGCAAAGGTGTATTACTATGACGAAACATCGCACGGATTCAATGTCGATACATCCGGAAACACGGGTGTGACCAAGGACGATGTCACAATGGAGCGCACGGAGTACGGCGAAGGCTTTTTGGGACCGCGCGCCAAGATATGGCGTATTTCCCTTGATGTTATACCGCATTCTCCGGTCCTGGGATTCACGACCGGAAACAGAATGTCATCCTCCATCGAATTCGATAAGACGGGATATATCGAAACAAAGCATCAGGAGGGTATTCGCACCTACGATAATGCCTATATAGATATCGCCGTCTCGGCAGGCTTGCTCGGACTCGCTCTCATAGTGACATTTATTGCGATAAACGCCGTTAGAACGCTGAAAGTGGTATTTTCAAAGAAGTATACCTTTGACAGTCTCTCGGATGCCGCTCTTTATTCGGTAACGGCTCTTAATTCGTGCGTTCACGCGTTGTTCTGTTGTATGTTCCTGAGCCTGCTGATATTTGCGGGAAATTCGACTTGCATTTATTTCTGGGTGATGCTCGGCTGCCTCGCAAGATATAACGATATCATCCTCGGAAAAAACGAGAAGTTTACGGTGTCGGGGGTATTCAACAAGATATTAAAGGCGGGAAGAAAAGCAAATGGATAAATGTCCGTCGGTAAGTGTGATCATACCCGTTTATAACGGAGATAAATATCTTGAAACCATCATCACCTCCCTCGCAAGGCAGACCGATAACGACTTTGAGGCGATAATTATAAATGACGGCTCCGCCGACGGTACCGAAAAGACTTTGGAACGCCTGCAGTCGAGAAAGCACCCCTTTGCTCTGAGAGTCATAAACAAAGAGAACGAGGGTGTTTCGTGCACGAGAAATCTCGGCATAAGGGAAGCAAGGGGCAAAAGGATCTGCTTTTGCGATGTTGACGACGCAATAAGCCCGAGGTATATCGAGCTTTTGTCAAAAGCGCTTGACGACAGCGGCTGCCGCTTTGCGCTCGGCTACAGTATAGGCGAGCCGGACGAGCTTTATGACGGCGCCGATCCCGACTTGAAAGTCTTCGAAAAAGAGGATTTTCTCCGCGAATTCCTGTATCACGGGAATAAGTACCACCACTGCTGCGGTATGTATGACCGCTCGGTCTTTGAGGGCGATATGTTTTACCGTGAAGGGTACCGATACAGTGAGGATGTTCATCTCCTCTGGAGAATAATAGCATCGTCGGACAGTGTCGCCGTTGTCAGAAGACCTTTGTACTGCTATATACGCAATGAAGGCTCGGCAATGCACAAGAAGATGACCGTTGACCGTATGGATGCCGTCAACCTCATGCGCGACCTTGAAGGATATATGGATAAGAATGCACCCGGGTTTGCCGAGGAGTTTCGTAAATATGCGGTCGCCCGTCATCATTGGTCGATACTTTGGCAGGCGGTGGGCTGCTTCGGTACTTATCGCGAGTTTATCGCTTATGCCTCGGAGTTTGATATGAAAAACGAGCTTACGAAGCTGAAGTCATATCCCGGCAAAAGGGAAGCTCTGTCCTCAAGACTGTTTTGCTTTTCGCCGCGCGTATACTATTTTCTAATGAGAATGTATCTGAAGCTTTTCAGATAATCGGAGAGTTTTATGAAAACAATTGCATTTTATCTTCCTCAGTTCCATACCTTTCCCGAGAACGACGCCTGGTGGGGCAAGGGCTTTACCGAATGGACGAATATGAAGCGGGCAAAGCCGCTTTTTGAAGGCCATTATCAGCCCAGAGTCCCCGAAAACGGTAATTATTATAACCTGCTCGACGACAGCGTAAAGGCGTGGCAGGTCGATCTTGCAAAAAAATACGGACTGTACGGCTTCTGTTTCTACCACTATTGGTTTGACGGCAAGATGCTGATGGAGCAGCCGGTCGACCAGTATCTTGCAAATAAGGACCTTGATCTGCCGTTTTGCATATGTTGGGCAAACGAGCACTGGACAAAAGCGTGGGAAGGTAAACAGAATCAGGTCCTGATAGCTCAGCGCTACGGCGGAGAGAAGGAATGGCGAGAGCATTTCAATTACCTGCTGCCTTTCTTCCTTGATAAAAGGTATATCCGCAACAACGGTAAGCCGCTGATGGTTATATACCGTCCCGATCTTATGGAAAATTCACTCAATCCAATGCTTGATTGCTGGCAGTCGCTTGCCCGCGAAAACGGCTTTGAGCTTGAGTTCGCGTACCAGCAGATAATTTTCGATCTTGAAAAAAACAAGGACGACAGCCGCTTTACCGAGGCCGACCGGATGACTTACATTGATAATGCCTTGGCCAAGTGGGGGGCGTGGA
>CAKRVQ010000234.1 GCA_934408795.1 uncultured Eubacteriales bacterium | reverse complement strand
CGCCTATACATCGGATTTTCAGAGGAATGATAGGTCACCGTGCCCGTTTGACGCGCCTTCGGCGCGTCGCGGCGCTGCCTCAAAATAACGGGCCGAGTCAGTAATCGAAGCCAACGAGCAAAGACAAACAAAACCGAAACCAAAACAATGAGCCTCCGCGCAGTCGGTAAGAAATGCCGACGGCGCGGAGGCTCTATTATTTGTATATGTTTATATTCTCATTTTACGCTCTTTGTATCAATATGACATCAAGTCCGCTCAACGATTGATGTTCTTAATTCGGACCTTAGACTTTTTACTCTTTTTGCGAATACGGCTTCTGATAAATACAAAGTATACAATCGCCGCAATGCCGCTTAAAACTACGACCGAGATCAACAGTATCAGCAGTACATTCCCGGGACCGCCCTCGTCGTCCTTACTGTAATAGATCGCCTGAGCCTTGATCTCACCGCAATCTTCGCATACATACCTCATACTGCCGGGAGAACTCTCGGTGGGAGCTTTGGTGATGATCCCTTCGCCCCATCTGTGCATAAGAGCCTCGCCCTCTTTGACGCCGCATACAAGACAGTGCTTGGGAGAAGTGCATGTGGCGGGCGCCCAGTTGTGCTGCCCCGCAGCCTTTATAACCGTTCCGCATACTTTGCATTTGATTTCGGAAGCACACCCCTGACCGGTTTGCGTGTCGTCGGGAGTGTGGGGGGCGAGCTCGCCGTATTCCTTGCCGCATATCTTGCAGGTTGCACGCTTGGTGCAGGTCGCCGCAGTCGCCTGCTCGTGGCCTACGACATCGCAATAGTTTTTATTGCATACCGAACAGTGCTTGCCCTTTGTTCCGTCTTCATTGTCGACCCAGTTGTGCTCCTCGTGATCCTCGTCGGATCCGGACGAAACACCGCTGCCAGACGAACTGCCCGACGATGTTGTAGGATCTGCGGATACACTGAACGAAAAGCACGAAATGACCAGACAAAGAAGAAGCGCGAGTACGGTAATAAACTTTGTTGAAGTTTTCATATTATGTAACGCTCCGTAAAAGTTGCGACCGGCGGAACTGCCGCACGATGCGCATTGTATTTGCGGCATTTCGTATGCCGCCGTACATATTGATTATACCAATTTATATGCAAACTTTCAATCCCTCATTTTTCCTCTTTATTTGTCACAGTATGACAAGTTATTTTTTGTTAAATCTATACAATTTTACATTATTATGTTGCATTCTTTATAGGTATATATTATAATAGTTATTGTTATAAACCGCTTTGTCGGTTGGATAATGCTTCAATGGGTCGTCAGATGCAGCCCGCTCGGCAATCCAAATACCCGCCTTTTCACTTTTACAGTGGGTCTGCAGTGTGTGTCACAGGTTTGCATCGTCTGCTCAAATAATTGATAAAGGACAGATAGTATGAAAAAGTATTCGGCATCCGAAATTAAAAATGTCGCCCTGCTCGGCCACGGCTCTTCGGGAAAAACAACTCTTTCCGAAGCAATTCTGTATACTCTCGGCAAGACCGACCGTATAGGAAAAACTGCAGACGGCACATCTGTCATGGACTTTGATGCCGATGAAAAGAGACGCGGTTCTTCTATATCCGCCTCGGTCTATCAGACAGAGACCTCCAAGATAAAACTGAATCTTTTGGATGCTCCGGGTCAGTTTGACTTTGCGGGCGGCGTGAGCGAATCATTGTCAGCCGCCGATGCGGCGCTGATCGTTCTTTCGGGTAAATCGGGTCTTAATGTCGGAAGTGAACTCAACTTCGATGCAGCAAGAAGAGAGGGAATACCCTGCGCCTTCTTCGTCGGTAAACTTGATTCGTCAAAGGCTTACTTTTACAGGGTAATATCTACCCTTACCGCCCATTACGGCGGTGCCGTTTGCCCGGTCGTCGTTCCTTATTGTGAGGGCGATGAGGTAAAATGTTTCGTTGATCTTATACACAATAAAGCTTATTCGTATGAAGGTATAAAGGCGACCGAGGTCGACCTTCCCGAGACCGAGGAGATCGTCAATATGCGCGCACTTATGGTCGAGGCGGTCGCATCGGTAGATGAAGAGCTCATGGAAAAGTATTTCAGTGACGAAGCCCTGACCCCCGAAGAATTGACAGCGGGACTCTCCGCCGGTATGGCGAGCGGTGAACTCTGTCCCGTGTTCTGCGGTATAAACCAGACGGGCGCCGCCGTTCCGCTCCTCATCTCAATGATCGAGGATATTTTTCCGTCCTCAGATAAGCGCTCCTATCGCACCGTATTGAGCGACGGCAGCGTGTCGTCGGTTCATTGTGATGAAAATGCTCCCGCGTGCGCTATGGTCTTTAAGACGGTCGCAGACCCGTTTGTGGGTAAGCTCTCATATATTAAAGTTATCGGCGGCAGCGTGAAGCAGGATTCGAAACTTGTAAATTCCCGCACCGGAGCAGAAGAAAAACTCGGCAAGGTTATGTTTGTCAAAGCGGGCAAACAGGAGGATGCTCCCGAGCTCGTCGCAGGCGATATAGGAACCGTTGCAAAGCTCGGCAATGTAAGAACGGGTGACACCTTGGCGGCTCCCGGATTCGGC
>CAKRVQ010000233.1 GCA_934408795.1 uncultured Eubacteriales bacterium | reverse complement strand
GGTCTGGGAAAACATCGCGGTCGGCGACAGAATCAAAGGTGTCGTTAAGTCACTTACCGGATACGGCGCATTTGTTGATATCGGCGGCGTAGACGGAATGGTACATATCTCCGAGCTTTCATGGCAGAGGATCAAAAATCCCGCCGAGGTAGTGAGCGTCGGTGATGAGATCGAGGTCTATGTAAAGAATCTTGACCCCGAAAAGAAAAAGATATCTCTCGGCTACAAGAAGGCGGACGAGAACCCCTGGGTCATCTTCAATGAAAAGTACAGTGTCGGCGATGTCGTGGAGGCAAAGATAGTAAGTATGACTACTTACGGTGCTTTCGCAAGGATCATCCCCGGTGTGGACGGACTCATTCATATCTCCCAGATATCCGACAGACGCATTGCGAAGCCGCAGGATGAGCTTAAGATCGGTGAGGATGTTAAGGTCAAGATCATTGAGATCGATCAGGAGAAGAAGCGCGTAAGCCTTTCGATCCGTGCGCTCATCGAAGAAGGAAAGGCTTCGGAAGGCGAAGCTGCCGAAGCAGACAGCGCCGCCGAGACCGAGCCCGCCCCTGAGGCAGAGTCGGCTGCCGAGGCCGAATAATAAAGCCGCGCCGACTTTCGGCGTATTCCCCGATACGGGGAAAACACATAAAGAGCCCGAGGAACTCTTTGTGCGACGGCGTTACGGGCGCAAGACCCGTATACCTTGAATGCAAAGGATAAGCGCGGCATCGTGCTTATCCTTTTGCGATAGAAGGAGAATTTATGAAGAGCTTTTTTTCTGACAGTTTCAAACTGTATTTGCAGACGGTTGTAGCATATATGCTTTGCTTCGTGGTGTTTATGTCACTTAATGTGGTGTTCACCTGGGTAGGCACATATGAGATCGGATATCAGCCTTATACGGTGGATTCCGACGGCAACAAGATCCCTGGCGAAACGGTTTATTTTGAAGAGGGACAGACAAAAAGCTATCCGACCGACGGACAATATACACCTTTACGAAGTGAGCAGACAAGCACAGCCCTCGCGGTGGAGGGCGCCTTCACACAAACTGTAATGCTTCTGTTGTTCATCATATTTGTAAATGCGGGGGCATCAAAGGTCGCTAAAAAAGACCGCACCGCCGTTATGTATCAAGGGCGTAAAGAAGACCTCGGAAAAGGCTTCAAACTCGGACTTGCGGCGGCAATCCCGTCATTTATACTTTATGCCGCCGTCATAATATGCAGGGCGACAGGCAAGAATATAATTCAGCTTGAGTATTACGGAAACATTGTGTTTATGCCCGTGATCCAGGCAATAACGGGAAGAACGGGCAATCTTTTGAATCTGTCGTTTTTAAGGGTCGCGGCATTGTCATTTCAGACACTGATGCTGCCGATCACCGCAGGTGTATCCTACATCCTCGGCTATAAAAACGTAAGCTTCTCCGAAAAGATAATGTATAAGAAAAAGGAAGGCAAATAATGGGGCTTTTCTCTAACCTGTACACCAAAGAAGGAAAGGGCGTGGACAAGAACGCACCCGAAAAAAACAGTTTTTTCAAGTTTTTCGAACTGTTCAGGAGACATTTCTCAAAGCTTGTCACGGGAAATATGTTGTATGTCCTCCTCTCGCTGCCTGTGCTCAGCATAGGTCTCGCAAGAGCGGGACTCACATATATCTGCCGTGCCGCGGCAAGAGATCAGCATACCTTTGCCGCAAGCGACTTTTTTGAAACGATAAGAAAAAACGGTAAGCAGGCATTCTTTGTCGGGCTTATCGATCTCATTATCACTTTTCTGCTCGGATATGACATATATTGGGCGTACCACCAGCTTGACGGCGGCGGTATACCCGCACAGATATATTTCGGCGTCACTCTTGCGGTGATAATTCTTTTCAGATTTTCAAGCTATTACCGATATTCAATGGTGATCACCTTCAATATGAAGTTGACGAAGATCTATAAGAATTCCTTTATATTTGCGATGTCGGCAGTAACGAGCAACCTTATAATCGGTATTTCGCATCTGCTCTTGTATATTCTTGCGTTCCTGCTTATCAAATTTGTAAGGGTGTATTTCTCACTCACGTTGCTTTTGGTAATATATTTTCTTATTTATCCGGCGTTCTCCTGCTTCCTGGAGCAGTATTGCACATTCGGACCTATAAAAAAGTATATGATAGATCCGTACTACGAAGCGCATCCCGATGATGATATTCTTCTGCGCAGGCGCCTCGGTCTGCTTCCTCCCGAGGAGGACGATTTTGACTACGAAGCCGCAATGAACGAAAAAGCGGGATCGGCTGACGGTGAAGCTGCGTCCGAGCCCTCATCAGACGCAGAGTCCCAAAATTCCGTTGAGCACCGCGAGGCTGCCGATCGGAGTTCGGAGGATGACAGGGAAGACCTAAAAGATTAGAATAAACTACGGGACCCGTTTGCAATATTCGGCAGACGGGTCGTTTGTGTTCTGCTCGGGGGGCGGGCGTGTCGGGCAGCGCCGCGCGACCGCCGAAGGCGGTCGCAAAACGGGGGCGGCACCGCGCTTTTTTTATGCAGCTCCGCCGAATCGGAAAACACCCGTTGCACTGCAAGTGTACAT